>CAZNDY010000007.1:0-24239 GCA_964572055.1 uncultured Gammaproteobacteria bacterium | reverse complement strand
TTTGTTATAATTTTAAAAAAGAAGGCCTCTCGGTCTCCCTGTTTAACAGAGAGACCGGATCTCAAGCCTTCTTTTTACTTTTGGTCGCTGACTTGAGTATTGGTGTCATTGTCGAAACATCTTCCTCTGCCCATCCCTCTTCTTCGACCACAACCACCACCGAAACCTCTACCCATTCCACGTCCGTCTCCTTGCCTATCAGAAGCGCCTTCACATTTACCCATTCCTCTTCCTGTCATTTTTCCTTGGCCAGTTGGACCAGTTCCATCTAATCTTGGCATAATTTTAAAATTATTTTTTATAAAGAGACAATTCGACTAAGTTGTCTATTATGAGTATATACCCATAATATATTTTTGTCAAGTAAAGGCCCAATTCTAAAAAAAGCTATAAAAAACCAAAAAACCCTCAAACGGGTTTTTATTTTTTAAACTATTTTTTAGCCTAAACTTATTTAAAGAAATTCATCAAAAAATCCTGATAAATACCATAAACCAAAGCTAAGGCCGAAAAAATAAAAATGATAATATAATTCCACTTAGCTAAGCTAGTTTGCAAACTTTTAAGAATATAGCTTAATGATTTTTTTTCTTCAGCACTTAAACAAGTATCAAGATTTATCTTCTCTACTAACTTTAGTTCTGTGATTGTTTTATTTCTTCTATTTTCAACTTTAAAGCGATGAGCAAAATACCAAACAAAACCAATGGTTCCAACATACCAAGCTATTTGCACTAAAACCGGACTGTAATGATTTAAAACAACAATCACTCTATAGGCAACAGTAGCTAGAACACCAACTATAAACATCCAGTTACGATAAAGTTTATTGCTTAATTTTGGCATATATAAAAATAATGATTAATTTTAATACTTAAATTTTATTCCAAAAACAGAATAAAAGCAAATAAAAAAACCTGAACTAAATCAGGTTTTTTTAAATAATAAATCAAGAAAATTAAATAAATTATTTAGATCTGTTAAAGCCGCCACCTCGGTTAAATTCTTTAGTTTCACTATTTCGGCTAGCAACTCTTTCCTTGTGAGCTTCAACAAATTCAGCAAAATTACCTTCATTTACTTGAGAAATCATTGGGCAATCATTGTTTTGAGCAAATTCTAACCAAGCATTATAATCACCTGACTCTAAAATACTCATCATTTCTGCATTTTTAGCTCTATTTGCTAATCTTCTAGCATCTCTTTCGGCTAAACGAGTTTCTCTATCAACTAAAGAAGGATTAAAATTTTCTGAAGATGATTGTTTGTATTGAACAGCTTTTTGTCCTCTTTCTGGGAAAGAAAAAGTATCACTAGCAGCCATGGAAACTAAAGGAATAAAAATTGCTAAAGCCAGAGCTGGAAAAATTAATTTCTTATAATTTTTCTTCATAATTTTTTTAAATTAATTATTAATTAGGATGGCCTCCTATAAACTAATACGTAAGATAAAAAAATTCCTTCATTTTTTATTCGAACAAACAATCTTTATGAAGAGCACATTTTTCCAAAACCCTTCCCCTTGATTCCATTCTAGGCCTAAAAAGAGAATCTTCCAAGTGTCTTCTAATTCCTGGCCTCTCAAAAAAATCATTAGCAGAGTGCATAGGCATAACTCTAATAGCCCCAAATTGATTATCCTCTAATATTTCGCCAAAAAATTTAACCGGATATCCTTTTTCCAAATTGACAGCAGGTTTAATTTCGGCTTGATCATAATAAACCAACCACTCCTTAGAATCTTTATCGATTAAAAATAATTTTTGACCATCTCCTATTTCAGAAATAATTCCAGCTAAACGACCATTTTCCGGATTTGACCAAAATTCAAGTTGAGGATTCATAAGATGACCATAAACAAAAGGATTTATATTTTTACCTAAAAGATTGTCTAATTTTTTGCTAAAACCAAGCATATAAAAACTAGAACCTAAAGCCAAACTAGCAATTAGACCAATAGCAATTATTAAAAAAGGAGAATATTTATAAGCCTTTTTAGTTTTCTTTAAATTTAAATAAAAAAGAGAAACAAATAAGGCTAAAAATACTAGCCAAAAAATAGGAATAACTGTTAAAAAAACTTCCCAGAAAGAGGCTCCGAAATTATCAAAAAAAACTTCTCCCCCAGAATTAAAAAGATAAATAATCAAAGAAAAAGATAAGGCTCCAAAAATCAAAGAAAAAAAACCAATTATCCATAAAAAATAATTTTTAAAAACAAACTCCCAGCGAGGCTTTGGTTTTAATTTTTTCTTTTCAATTTCAGACATTATCTTATCTGAAAAATTTTTTTCTATCATAAATTTAAAATTAATTATACATTTCCTGATATTTTTCTTTAAACTCTTTTTTAGCCTTATTGAGCATTGAAGCTACAGTGCCGGAAGGTTTTTTAATAATATCGGAAATCTCTTCATAATCTTTTTCTTCAAAAAACTTTAAAACTAAAACCTCTTTCCACTTACTCTTTAACTCATTCAAGACTGAAAAAATTTGTTGATTTAATATTTTAAGATCTAATTCTTTTTCAATATTAAAATCAGAAACTAATCTTTCAATTAATGTTTCGTCAATTTTAATAGAATTACCCTCTGGTCGAACTTTGATTTTACGATAATTACTAATAATCTGATTCCTAGTAATAGAATAAATCCAAGAAGAAAACTTTAAATCATCATCAAAACTATTTAAATTTAAATATACTTTTAAAAAGACATCCTGCAAAACATCTTGAGCATCTTCAACAGCTAAATTCGACATTTTACGAATAAAATTTAAAAGCTTATCCTTGTAGCGATCAACAAGGACTGAAAAAGCCAAATGATTTTCTAAGCTCAAAACAACTAATTGTTCATCACTTAAATTATTTTTATCATCTAAAACATCCATTCAAATTGAAAATTTATAAGTTTAATTATCTTGGTTAAAAAAAATATAAGATATAGTTTCTGTTATTAATACGCAAAAAATAAAAAAATCTTCAATTTTATTATTATAAAATTGATTTTAAAAGAAGTGAAAAAGGTTCCAAATTTTTCTTATCTATTTTTAACAACTCTTGAGAGTCAAGCTCAACATAAGGCTTGCTATAACCTTCAGGAACAAGAAAAGAAGACATGGGGTATCCAGGATTTATTTTATCGGAAAATTTAGCAGCTAAAAAATCATTTTGAACAGCCTTGGTCGTTTTTAAAAGATTGGAATGAATATCAAAATAAGACATTCTAAAATCCCAAATAAAACGACGATTTTCCCCTGGATAAAGTTGAGAAATTTTTTTCCAAGTTTCTATCACCTCTAAGTCACTTAGCTCTCTTTTTTCTTTGTTAAAACGACGAACAAAAACTCCTGGTTGTTCGTTTTTGGGAAGAAAGTTAGTGGTAAGGGCCTCATCAACTGCTATGGTTGGCAAAAGACTAATTTTACTATATTCTTTAGCTTTAAAAACAGAATTTTCCTCAGGGCTATTGTGAGGTTCATCAATTTTAATAGTAATATTTAAATCTCTTAGACTTATTAATTCTAAATCAGTAAAACCAGCAAAAAGATTTTGATAGCGTTTTAGTTTTCCGGGGTTGTGGGTGGCAATTAGAATTTTCATAATATAATAAACAAAAATTATATAGAAATATTAACATGAAAATAAGAAAATAACTAGAATATAGTTACAAATCATAAAAAGAAATGTCAAGATTTTTATAAAATAAAAACCCCTCTTTTACTTTATGTATTAGAGGGGCTTGTTCTATAAAATACTAATTTTGTTTTTGCATTTTTATTGTCATAGAAGGTTTTTTTTGATCAGCTCTCTCCCAGCCATTGGCAGTTTTTTTTACGGCAAAAGGAAAGGTGGTAACTTTATGCTCTGTGTATACCGGAGTAATATCGCCATTAATATCAACAAAAAGAATCCAAGTCCCGTCGGTATTTTTCGAGCTAAATAGACCATTTGGCTCCGCTTGCTCTATAACAGCCCCATCATGAACGCTGCCAGGAGAGGCCTTCTGCAAAGGATTTGTTAAACTCATATCAGCGGGAATCCCATAACCAAGCGAAGGACCATAAAATTTAGTTTCACCAGTAACACTTTCTATCACGGTGTAGGTACTACGAGCCTCTTGAGTAACAACATTGTAGATTTGAATTACTATGTCCCTTGGAATGCTATAGTCATAGCTAGGCACAGGCTGAACCTTGGCATAGTGAGATTGTTGTTGTTCAACAATTTTACTTTCTTTTTTGTCTGCTTTTTCTCCTAACTCACAACTAGTTAAAAATAAAGTCGCAAAAAACACAAGAAGTGATACAAAAAAAATGTTTTTTTTCATCTTTTTGATTGTTTTAAGGTTAATAACTGAATTTCTTTGAATCTAAAAACTCTTTAATGCTTGATGGTATTTTTTCTTCCGGAATCCTAGTGACTTCTTCCTGCATCCTTTTTATGATGCTTTTTTGTTGGGCTTTTTTAGCCACAATAATCTCAAAATTGCCGTCAGAATCATCTGCTCTTAATTGAACAACTTCTGCCTCTAGCTGCGTCCAATCGCTGTGAAGCTTTAATAATAGAGTGGCCTTAGTTTCAACATAAGGTTGGCTGCGCTGAACCTTTTCGCGCTCAATATTAATGGATATAATACCCAACATTTGTGCGAGAAAAACCAAAACAGCAACAACGACAATGATACCCAATGCCCATTTGAAAAATGTCCAGAGAGTAAAAGGCACTTCTTTGCCAATTTCTCGAACTTCTCGACGATAGTCATTCATGATCAATCCTCCTTTTTTGGTTAAAAAATGAAAAAATAAAAACTATTATAAAAGAACTAATAACAAGAAATTATAGCATATAGCTATAATTTTGTCAAGAGAGCGAGGTCGTAGGTTGTGTTAAAACTGGGATATCTTTTATAAATAAAATTCCGCAATACTAATATTGATGTCCCTTACTTTTAGAAAACTCAAAACCTAATTCATCTAAATATTCTTCAACTTCTTTATTTTTAACAAATATCCCACCCTCCAAATCTATAATATCAGCATCATTTTTTTCTGTATCATAAATAGCAAAAGAAATTTGACTATTTTTATGTCCGGATACTTCCCCTGGATTAACAACTAAACAATCACCAATTCTTTCCTTGTTTTTTATATGATTATGTCCATAAAAAATGGCATCAAACTCACCTGACTTAGCCATCGGCTTCGCTAAATCAGGATAATGAGTTATAAATATTTTTCGATTATCAATTTCTAAAAAATCATAAACATTATCAGCTATGGTCATATTACTTTGAGAACCCAAGGATGTTCTAGTGAGCGTACTCTTATCTCCATCATTATTTCCCCAAACGGCATGGACAGGAATATCTAACCCGGCCAATATTTTGGCTATACCATTATTTATAAAATCACCTAAGAAAATAATTTTATTTATGTCTTTATCTTCTTTGATTTTCTTTAATACTAAAATCAAATTGTAAAAATTATCATGAATATCTGATATTATAGCTATTTTCATATTTTTTATATTAATTATTATTTATAATTATACTAAAATAATATCATAGAAATAGCCAAAAAACAAAAATATAATACAGAAAAAATAATTAATTACTTATAGGTTCTAATCTTTGCTTCCAATCTTTCGGAAAGCCCATTCTATGTATTTCTATATTATAATCATCTATTAATTTTTCTAAATTATCAAGCCAATCAGAGTTAGGACTAATTTTCTTAATAAATATTTGTATAGATATTAACAACATATAAAGAGAATCATCTCCAATATCACTAAACTCTTCTTGATATTTCCTGTATAAAGAAGTTCTAAAAGTAAAAGATCTATTCCAAACCCAAGAATGATGAGCGCATAAATTTCTCAGAATTGATAGATGGTGTAACATCTGAATACAGGTTCTTTTTGGCAATTTATAAAAACTAGCTATTGTTTTCTTATTTGAATCATCCAAATTTCTAGCTATTAAACTACATTCGCCAAAAGTTAATCCTTCAAAAAAAATCCAAGCAGGAATATTTTTTTCTTCTCTATATTTTTCGAAAAAGTGTTTAATATAAATCTCCTTGCTATTTTTTAAACTTTCTATAATCTTTTCTATTTTTTCAAAGATTTCTCCATAATTATTTTTTTCTGGTAAATACCAATATAAATCATCTCTATACTTAGTTATGTCATGAGATAAAACAGACTTAAAAGATATCTCTATCCTTTCCAAAATATCTAAAAGGAGTAATCTTAATTTTTTATCAAAATTATACAAATCAAGAATGTCTTCAAAACTAGTGTCGCTCTTAAAATTTTCATAGTTATTTTGAAATGTTTTAAAATAAGCTGAAAGATGATAATAATTTATATGCTTCAAATAAAATCTTAATCTATTTTCATCTTCAAAAAACAAACCCCTTCTCTTTAAGAGTTCAACTTGCTCAGAAATATTTAAAAATTTTTTTCGTATTTTAGCATTTTTTATAATTAGAAATACTGTTGACTTTAGATTAAAAATAATATATAATATAGACAGTAACACCCGTTGCCTCCCTGTCTCGTTTTACGAGATACACGCGCGGGTTTTTTGTTTGAAAAAAATTTTATAGCATCATAATTATAACATCGGACTCGTGAATTTCAGGTAAATTCTAGGTAAAAATAAAAACACCCCGCGGGGTGTTTTTACAATAACTTAAGAAATATCTATTGTGAAAACCACTCTTTATCAGTATACTTTTGACTTTGAAACAATAACTCAATTTCTTTTTTAATTTCTTCTACATCTCCCTCGTTTAATGGCTTAAAATTTTCGTAATACTCAGGTTTATCATTAACATGAGGAAAATAACAAGCCTGGCCATATTTATGAACTTTGGCACTTTTAGCCCTTCCATATAAATGCACATGCAAATAAGGTCCTTCTGGTTTAAAAACACTCCAATTTCCATTGTCTTGATAGTTAATTCTACCAATATCCACGCCCCTTTCATTCATAACTTTAGTCATTGCCTCGCCGACTATCATTGTCAATCTCATTAATTCTATGGCTAATTTAGGCTTTAAAGATTACCTGTTTACTAGCCTTTCCTTGGGATATATCACAATATGACCACCATCATCTCTATCGACGTGAGGTTTTTTATAAGCCTCAACTATAAAATTTTCTGTTTGATAAATTAATGACATAAGATTTTTTAATTATTTTTCTCAAAATCCACTAATATTTGCAAATATTTCTTTTGAAGATCTTCTTTTATTTGAGGATGTTTCAATAAACTAATTTTACCTTTATTTTTTATAATATCGCTTATTTCATCAAAATAAAATCCATCAAGCGTAGCAATAAAAAGATAAGAAGGGTTCCATGACTGACTCATTCTTTGCGCATACTTCAAAATATATTCAAAATTCAGAGTATACATGTACTTAACCTCAATTAATCTCACCTCTTTTGTCTTTCTATTGATAACAGCGAAGTCGGGTGCCGTCCTTAATGTTTCTATCATTTCACTGTTACCCTTATAATCTTGTTGAACTAATTCCGGAATAATCTTTTCATAACCAAACTCTAAAACTGTAAAGTCCTTTGTCTCTCTAAGCATCTGAGCAAAGATTGTTTCGGCAATCTTTCCTTTGACTAAGTTTCTGGCAAATTTTATATGATCCATATTTTTAATTATTGATAAATATTTATTTTTTAATTTTTTTTAATCCTACTAAAATAAAAATAACTAAGAAAATAATTGAAGCGTAAAAATATCCAAAAACTTTTGAAAAAGAAATAAAAACAACCACTAGCAACAAAACAGAAATAAGCAATATATACAAAGCAAAAATAATACCCAAAATTCTACCCGGCCAAAAAATTTTAGTAAAATAATTCCAAAATCTCTTAAAATATTTTTCTGTTAATTCTGGAGAATTAGGATAATCATAAACAAAAAACCACAAATAACCAATAAGTGCTATTAAAGAAAAGCAACAAATTAAAATATTTAGAAGATTTACTTTTTCAAAAGAATAAATTTCAATAATCAAAATATCATAAAAAAAGTTCGCCAAGATATTTATTAAAAAACCAAAAACAGCACCAATCAATATACTCCAAACAATAAATTTTCTATTTAGTTTGTTATCAGTATTATTCATAATTATAATTTAAAAACATACATCACACAAATCTCAATTCCAATTTCTCCTTCACCTCTTCCCAATTCCCAACCTTACTTTTTAACAAATTATAAAACCTGGCACCATGATCTTTGTGTTTCATATGGCATAACTCATGGCTAATAACATAATCAATGCACTCCTTAGAGGCTTGAATCAACTTAGGGTTTAATATTATCTTTTTATCACTTAAAAAACTTCCCCACCTTTTATTCATTTTTCTGGTAATTAGCTTAGGTTCAAAATTATAAGCAAAATTTCTCAAAACTTTCTTGTATTGTTCATTAAAAACAATATTAGCTCTATCTAAATACCATTTCTCCAAAATTTCTTTGTTTTTGGATTTATTACGCACACCACTTGTTGTGTGTAATAAAATTTGACCATATTTCAAAATTACCTTATTTTCTGAAGATTTTTCTACTAATAACTTATACTGTCGCCCTAAATATAAAAAACTTTCCCCTGAAATATACTCTTTTTTTGCTAAATTACTTTTAAATTTCTTAAAATATTTAATCTGTTTTTCTAGCCATGACCACTTTTTCTTCAAAAACTTTTCTATCTTTTCTTGAGAAAAATCTTTTGGGCACTTCAAAATTATGCTCAAGCTAGGTTGAACACTTAAACTAATAGTTTTTCTATTTTGCCTAACAATAAAATAGTGATAAGAAAAACTGCCGTATTGAAAAATATGTTTTTCCATAGTTTAAATTATTTGATAATTTTCCTCTGCTAATTTAATTATTTTTTCAATAATTTCTCTGCTTTTTTCTGGAGAAATTTTAAAACCTTGTTTAACAATTAATTCATCATAAATATAATCATCCAATCTATTGCCAATAATTCTTTTAACTTCTGAATTGCGATACCAATCAACTATTGCTTCCTTTTTTAGAATAGCAAAGATGTCTAAAACTAAAGACAAATATTTTTTATCATCTAAATCAAATTCTTCTAAATTATCCTTCAAGTTTCTATAAAATATATCAGCCCCACTTATTTTGCTAATCTCCTCCGGCAAAGCATCGTCTTTTTTATTCAAAACTTGATCCTCTATTAATTTCATTTGTTTTAAAGCTTCAATATCGGCTAACTTTTTCTGCCTCATATTATTTATAATTTCATCAATTTTTTGGGAAAACTTTTGATAAAATTTGGGATCACTTTCTGCTTTTTCGCTAATAATTTTTTGGGTCTGAGCAGCGATAGCCTCGGCCTTGGAACTATCAGAACCCAAACCATCAATAGCTTGAGCAAAAAGTTCTCTATCGCTAATATTTATCTGAGAGGTTAATAATTCGGCTTCTTCAGCTTTGATATTGTCGTCCATTATTTTAATCAAGGCTTGTCTATATTTACTAAAATCAAGTCTATCAGCATAACGAAGACTTACTGCCTTACGAAGTTCCATATACTTTTTAAGCTCTCCCCGATAAAGATCTAAATGTTTGAATTTATGAGCAAAGTCTTGCAAAACTAAGCATTCATTGAAATTTTTCAAAAAACGATTCAAGCTATCATAAAATTCTTTTCTCTTTGGTTCTTCTTCCAAATGATTGATATAAACCTCATCATCGTCTTTTAGTCCTTTAAAAGTATCATTCAAAATATTATAATTTTTCTGCAGTTCTTCTATTTTGTCATCCAAATCAATTAAAGCGCCTTTGACATCGTCAGCATCATAATTACCAAACAATTGCATGGCTGTTTTAATATTTTGAGCATTTTCAGAATAGTCAACAATATATCCAGCTGTTTTAGGCAAAATATTATTTTCATATAAACGATTAACTCGAGCAATAGCTTGAAGTAAATTATGATCACGTAATTCTTTGGCTAGATACAAAATTGTATTTCTAGGAGCATCAAAACCAGTAAGCAATTTATCAACTACTATCAAAACTTCTACTCCATCGTCGTTATGTTTAAAACTTTCTATAACTTCTTTTTCATAAGATAATAGGCTTTGGTGTTTTTCTTTTATTTTCTTTAAATAACTCTCAACTTCTTTTTTATGCTCATCGTCTTCGCTAACAATTCCATTTTCATCAGAAATAACTATAGCTGAATTTATTTTTCCATTTTGACTAAAATATTTTTGAAATAACAAAGCAGAAAACTTAGAAGGAGCTACCACCTGAGCCTTTAGTCCGCTATCTTTAAATTTAGCTAAATAATGTTTTTCAATATCATAAGCAATTTCGGCAATTCTTTTGGGGTTAGCTTTAATGATTTTATTTTTAATATTTTTTTGAGCTTGTCGTTTTTGCTCATCACTAAAATCCGCTGTTAATCTCTCATACTGTTTATCTATTTCGGAGCTATCTTGGATTAAACCGACATAACGTCCTTCATAAATCAAAGGCAAAATAATATTATCAGCCAAAGCGTCATCAATGGTATATTTATCAATAAAATTACCAAACTTCTGCCGAGATTTTTCGTCCTTAAGCAAGGGAGTACCAGTAAAAGCAATATAACAAGCATTAGGGATAATCTTACTCATCTCTAAATTAGCCATTCCACCTTGACTGCGATGAGCCTCATCAATTAGAACAAAAATATTTTTATCTAAATCTTCAAAGCTGGTTTTTTTCTTACCAGCTGATTCAAATTTTTGAACCAAAGTAGTAACTACTTTTAATTCTTTCTCTTTAATTAATTTCAACAAATGTGTTCCGGAAATAGCTTGAACAGTATCTTTCTTTAATCCACTATTTTGAAAAGTGGTTTTTATTTGTCTATCCAAATCTCGTCTATCGGTTACTACCAAAATTCGGGGATTTAAAATCTCGGGGTCTTCTATCAAGGCCTTAACAAACATCACCATAGTAAGTGATTTACCGGAACCTTGGGTATGCCAAACTATTCCACCCTTTCTCTTTAGTCCTTTCAAGCTCTCTTCCTCTTGCTTAATGCTATCTATCATTTTTTTAATAGCAAAATATTGTTGATAGCGCATTATTTTTTTTACTCCGGCATCATATAGGATAAAATTTTTACTCAAATCTAATAACCTATTTTTTTCAAACAATAACATCACCGCCTTGTCTTGTTCGCTGGGCTCTCTGTCTAATTGTTGACTATGACCAAAAGTAGATCCGTTTAAATCACTTAAAATTTGATTATACAATTCATCGTCAATTTTTTGGGAAATTATTTGCTTGGCTTTTTGCTTTATAATTTCTTCTTCCATTTCTTTTTCTCGCCAATTAACAAAAAATTTATTAGGTGTACCAGTTGTTCCATAACGAAGTTCATCCTTATTGGCTCCCACTAATAATTGAGGATAAATAAATAATTTGGGACAATAATCAATTCCTTGATTACGATTTAGTTGGCTAAGCGCTTGATCTATAGAAACTGATGATTTTTTGTTTTCAATAATAGAAAAAGGAATACCATTTATAAAAACAACTATATCGGCTCTAATACCAGCCTTACCCATAGCTTCAAATTCTACTGTTACAGCAAAGTCATTATTTTCGGGATTGGCAAAATCAATAAAACGAAAATTCTTGGATTCGGTTCGACCACGATGAAAAACTTTGACGGTTTTTCCGCCGGAAGTAGGCATAATCATGCTATAAACTTTTTTGGAAGTATCAATTAGTCCTTCTAATTGTAAATTTTCTAATTCATTTATAACATCAAAAACATCAGTATCTTTGAATTTGAAAGTCTCCCCCTTTATTTCATAGCTATTTATTTCGGATAGTTTGCGGAAGGCAGTTTTACGAAGAATAAAATGTGTGTTATCCTCGCGTCTCTCCTTTTTTATTTCCTCAATAGGAATATAACGATAACCTAAGTTTATTAAAAACTCTACGAATGGGAGTTGGGATTGTTTGGTTTCATCAAAATTAACTTTTTCGATTGACATATTTGAATTATGAATTATAAATTATTGTTTAATAAATTCTGGATGCCTAATTTTTCCGGAAATTAAATTATTTAATAAAAATTTCTTCTGAGCCTCAATAATTTTTTTCTTTTTCTCCAAAGATTCTATCTCCCTATCAGCTGAGCTAAGAATATCGGCAATATGATTCTGTTTTTCTATACTAGGCAATCCAACAATTATACTACCAAAAACATTGTTCATTAATTTAGGATTACCAACATAAGATACATATTTATGAGTAATATAGTTTAAATAGGAAGTAATATAATAAAGATTTACTTTTTTACTTTCTTTTAATTTAGCCACTCCGCAAACGTTAGTGCAATTAAATTTTCCACTCCTAAAATAAACTCTTCCAGCATTTGCTCCATCAGTTGTCCAAGTAATATAATTACCATCAAAATCATATGTATTTATTTTACCTAAAATTCCATCATTAGAGGTTTGAGAAGAATAAACAGGAAATTCACCAGAATTATTTTTAATTTCATTCTTGGATATTACCCTGCCTCGCCCCAAATAAAACAATTCCAAAATTGAAAAATAATCAACGTCCTTTCTTTTATACAAAAAGAAATTTGACAGCCCTTTTTTGATTTGTTTTTTTAGTTCTATTTTTTTGTTTAGTTTTTCGAGGTAATTATCCCAAACCTCAAGGGTCTGGACGATTTTGTTTTGTTCTTCTATCGGCGGTAAAAGAATATCTAAATACTGATACTCTGACAAATAATTTCTTTTATGTTCGCCAACAATAAATTTATGAGTTTGCATCCAGCCAAAAATAAATTTTATATTACTTTTCCCCGGCTTATTTTTTAAGATTTTCATCGCTGATGATTTAACCTTAAATGGAAAATCAACATACTTTATAGCCGTAGTGAAATCATCAAAAATTATCACTGGCAGATTCTGATAAACACCATTTTTTTCATCTGTGTGGCCCAAAATAAAAGTTTTGCCCGCAGTTAAAACTGGAGTTCCTATTTTTTTATACTTTGTTGATTCGACTATAAAAGGCGTTGGCTGTTCATAATCTAAAACATTTCCAATACTAAAGAATTGCCAATCAGCATGAATATTTTTTTGTTTATTGTTTTTTGTCATAAAATATTTCAATATTATAGTTAATCAAATTTATTATATTTAAAAAAAATAATAATTATTTTAATATGATTTTTATATTCTCAAACTTTCTTTTAATTTCAGAATTATCTTTTATTTTTTCTAGCCTCCCAGAATATTTATCTACTTCTTCAAACAATTCTTTAATAGCGGGGGCAGATAATTTCCCCTTGATTAAAATTAATAATTCTTGAAATTTTTCCTGACAAAGATTAAACTGTAGCTTACTGGCAACCTGCTCATCAGTAAAAGACATAAGAGCCAACAAAGACTCTCTTTGATCAAAATTTTTAATTATATCGATATAATAAGGCTCAGCACTATTAGCTACACCATAGCCATTAGTCAAAAAAACCTTCACCGCTCCAAGAACAACCATTCTGCTTGCTTGTTTCGGAATAGAAGAATTGTTAATAAGTCTAAATAATTGTCTAGCAAAAATTGGTTCATTATAAAAATTATTCATCGCATAATGAGCACTTAAAAGATTTTGAACCGTTGACTCAATTTCAAAAACTTTTATATTATCGGGAATATAAGATAGTCCATCAACAATATCTAAAAAATTTTTTATTTTTACACCCCTGTCTTTATCATTATTAACAACAGAATTGCCATATTTTACACCAAAATCTTGACGAGAAGTTTCATCAATTCTAGCCCAAAGTTTAGGTAAAAGATAGTTAATATTTTGAATAACCATAGGAGAACTAACCGGATCTAAATATATTCCCAAAAAACCAGATGCTAAATTATTAACTTGATACTGATTTAGATTAATAAAAGATGTTGCAATTTTCTTTGCATCATCTTCTGACAATTCGTTAGTTCTTATATTTTTTAATAATTGCTGAGTTTCAATAGCCACATTAGATAATGGCAAAGAGAAAACCTCCTTAATGCAAGTCTCTAACCAAGAAATCAATTGTAAACCAGTAAGCTCAATTTGATTAGGATGAGCAGCGCTAGCCCAATTTCTCATATATCTTATATAATCTAAATGCTTAAAACCTAATTCCGAAATAAGTTCAATTTTCCTCGCACCACAAATGAGTTCATTATCATCTAGATTAACTATATCTTCACTATTTTTTAATTTTTTTCTTTTCTCATCACCACTAACAGCATTGTCGTAAAAATATTGAATATCATATTTTATAACCCTCTTTCTTATCTCAGAGATTGTTTCATCCCACAAATAATTTAACCCTGCATCAAATAATCCGACTGCAACTGCTGCTAAAAATTTAGAAAAATAAACCGAATCTATTTTCCGCTCCTCTTTAATTTTATGCAAAACGGGTTCAATATTTTTATAAACAACAATTCTTTCTTCTATTGGAACTAAAATATTGTCAGTTGGCAACCCATAACACTTTATTGTCTCTAAAATTCCACTTTCAAAAACTTTAAGTGTATCTACCTCATTAACGTTATTACCATTTTTTATTGCTATAATTTTATTATCTTCCATATTTTTATTTAAATTTTAATTTTAAACCTAGAATTTGCCACCTAATTAAAAGTGGCAAATTTTAGATTTAGCTCCTATGACAGGACTTCGAGCAATAATAACAGCCATCAGCGTTGGGATACCCCATCCTTCTTGCCATAATTATAGCATCATAACAATTTGAAAAATCACCAAGAAACTTTTTGTCTTTAACTAAGCGCAAATAACTGCAATCAGCAGTATGAATTTCGTTATCACCATTCTCTTGAGGATTTAAATTTATGTAATAATACATATTCGTACAATTAAATTTTTTATTAAATATTAAACCCGACCTTTATCTTTTAACATTGTTTTATTTTTTAAAATAATATATAGTATAAGAGCAAAAACTCGATATCCGAATAGTCTCCGGATGGAGGCGTGACTGGGACCTCTAGTATAGGACTCGCAGTTGGAAAAGTCCCCTTTGGGGGTTTTTTTATTCAATCTAAATTTTTAAAAATCAGTTGTGGATAAATATCATCTGAAAAAATAAGCATTAATTTTATTGATATATTTCGTGGTTGACTTATTTTTTAAAATACTATATAATGTATGTAGTATTTGAAAGAAGGCGTCGACCGTTAGGACGATGGCCTTTTTTCGTTTTAAGGGTTAATTGTTGTTTCATTAAATCTCTCCTTAAAATCTTTATCTACAAATATATTAAATTTTCTATTTCTAAAACCATTAGAAAAATCCAATACTCCTAAATTATTTTTTATAAAATTAACTAATTCTATTTTATACTTATTACCCTTAACAACTCCTGTTAAAAGTTTTAAATCATAATTTATTGCTCCTATAAACAAATCTACCACCTGCAATAAATCATTTCCCTTAGAATCAAAACGGCAAACACCGGCCATTGCTAAACGTTTAGCATTAATATTAATTTTATTTTTAACATTCAATTCATAACGAACATTCTTAGGGGTTGTTACATGATCAGCTAAAAGAACTAAAATTTCGCT
Source organism: uncultured Gammaproteobacteria bacterium (assembly GCA_964572055.1). GTDB lineage: Bacteria > Patescibacteriota > Patescibacteriia > Patescibacteriales > UBA12465. Next base: position 8,565 of record CAZNDY010000007.1, on the reverse strand, counting down.
AGAACTTAAAGCAGACTCAGATAATCTAATAGAAATATCCTCATAAGCAACCCACGGATCTCCGCAAAATTCTCTTTGAAAATAACCACCATGTTTATCTAATGTATAAGAATAAAACCAACAACTTTTTATATCAAAAAAACTCTCTATAGCAAATTTAGCAAAATCTATATTTAATTTTGAAAGTTTATTAAATTTCATTTCATCATAAAATTTTTTCCTACTCCTTTCATACATTATTTTACTATATAAATAATATGGCTGACTACATTTTATCAATCCAAGAGTAAAAAAAGGTGCTGAATTTGGATCTAAACTACCACTTTCATCTAAAAAACAAAACTTAGTCCAAATATTATCAAAATCTTTTAACTTTATATTGCCCGTATTATCTTCTTGTTTTTTTTCTAAATTATTTTTTTTAAAAAACATATATTTAAATTAATTAATAATAAATAAGGATCATATCATTTTCCCGACGTCAGGAAAACGTTCTAAATTAATTAATATTCAACTCTTTCAAATGCTTATCCATCTCTTTTTCCAAGGCCTCAATTTCTGGATTTATTTTTTTTAACTCTTCCAAATTCGCTTTTATATCAATTTCTTCCTCCTCCTCAAAAGTATCAACATATCTAGTAATATTTAAATTAAAATCATTTTCCTTAATTTCATCAAACTTAACTGAACGAGAAAATTTATCAATCGTTTCCCATTTATCATAAGTATTATAAATTTTTTCAATATTCTCCTCACCAAGATAATTTTGGGCTTTGCCAGGAATGAACTCCTTGGAGGCTTCAATAAATAAAATATCCCTTTTACTTTCATTGGCCCCACCCTTTTCCCTTGATCTATCAATAATTAAAATTGCCACCGGAATTCCAGTTGTCTGAAATAAATTAGCTGGTAAACCAACAACTGCATCAATAATATTTTCTTCTAGCATCGCCTGACGAATTTTGCCCTCTGCTCCACCACGGAATAAAACACCATGAGGAACAATAACTGCTACTTTGCCAGTTTTGGCTTTGGCCACTTCTACCATATGAGAAATAAAGGCAAAATCACCCTTATCTTTTGGTGGTATCCCTCGCCAAAATCTATTATATTTATCACTGCTAGCATTTTCCGCTCCCCATTTTTTCAAGGAAAAAGGTGGATTAGCAATAACTAAATCAAATTTCATTAATTTATCATTTTCTACTAACAGTGGATGATTTAAAGTATCACCCCATTCCAAACGAGCAGAATCTTTGTCATGCAAAAACATATTCATTCTAGCCAATTGATAAGTTGAGCCAGTTGATTCTTGACCATAGAGAGCATAATTTTTTGATCCCTGTTTTTCTATTTCTTTGCCAGCTAAAAGAAGTAAGCCACCTGAACCACAAGCTGGGTCACAAATTCTATCACCATCTTTTGGCTTGGCTAATTTGGCTAATAATTTAGCCACTGATTTTACTGTAAAAAACTCTCCCGCTTTTTTACCGGCATCTGAACCAAACCTTTCTATCATATACATATAAGCATTGCCAATAATATCATCATCTACTTCGCTTAAATCTATTTTGCTAAAATCTTGAACCAAATCACGAATCATTTTATTTCTTTGTTCTAACTTACCCAGAGTTGACTCAGAATTGAAATCAACCGAAGTTAAAATACCATCAAGTTTTTGCTTATTATGATCCTCAATTTTTGATAAGGCCTTATTTATTTCTTCACCAATATTATCACTCTCAACAATACTATAAATATAATCAAATGATGTTTTCTTAGGCAAATAAAATCTATCAGCCTTCATTTTTTCTTCAATACGGGCTTCATCATTACCAAACCTTTCTTTGTATTTATTGTATTGATTTTTGGACAAATCGCTTAAATACTTATAAAAAAGCATTACTAAGGCATAGTTTTTATAAATTGCACCATCTAAAGTAACTCTAGAAGAACCAGCGGCCGCCCAAAGGGTTTTATTCAATTCATCTTGGCTAATGTTTTTGTTGATCATATTTTTTAAATTTGTTTATAAATTATTTAAGTAAAAAATAAAAAAATTATTTTAAAATTTTATAAATACCAGCTTCACTAATACTATCTAATATTTCTTTTTTTCTAGATAACAAATTTTGTATTTTTTTATTAGCTTGATATAAATTAATGATTTGTTTTTGTTTTTTTAAATCAAAAATTTTAATTTCTATTTCTTCTAAATTTTTCCTAAGAATTGTTTTTATAGTTCCACCACTGAGATTCTTGCTGATTTCTTTTTGGCCAATAATAGAATTAAGATATATAGCTAAATATTCTGCTAAGATTTTTTTATCTTTTAAACGAATGATATAAGAAGAGGATGAGGCGATTATATTTTTATTATCCTCTGTAAAAACACTGGCCTTGAAATTGCCTCTAGCTGAAATTAGAACATCATTTTTTTTGACCAAAGAATTTGATCTAGTGGTCTGAAAATCTATTTTAGTTAAACTGGGATAATCTATATAAAGATTATCAGAAAAAACATCTCTGGCCTGAATAACTGCCATTGTGCCATTTTTATCGTCTTTTAAGGCTGTTCTAAAAGTGTAGCCAGTAAAAACATCTGAAATATTTTTTATTCTTTGTTTCATACTAACATTATAACAAATAATAAAATTATGTCAAGCACACAGTTGTTATACTGCTATTTAAATTATAACAAATGTAGTAAATTTAGTCAATTCCGAAGTTTTTAGGGCTTAATTTGGTTATTTATTATAGTTTTACCCAAAAATCAAACAAAATTTAAGGTGAAAAAATAAAAAAAGGATTGTCATTACAACAATCCTATGAAATATTTTTACCAAAACTCTAAGAGCTAGCCGGGCTGTATCGGCAAGAATAATATTCAACCGAAAAATCCCTTTTCAGCTCTTCAATCTTTCTAATGGCCATAGCCTCATCAAAGAACTCACTAGCCTTTTCTCGAAGCACTTCTTCACTCACCTTCCCCTCTTTGGCTAAACTTATTGTCTCCGGTAACAATTCAACAATCACTTCGGCTGTTGGGTCAGTATATTCCACAACAGAACCATCTTTTTTTTCATAAACAGTTATAACTCTGTCAGATAGTTCAATGGCAATGCCAAAATCCAAAATTGGAAGTATATTGTTATAAAAAAATTCTCCAATCTTGAAATTATCTACTCCGCCTTTCAGTATCACTTTCATTTTTATCTCTCCCGTTTTTAAAGTTTAACCATTTGTTCCGGCTTAGTAATCGAGCCGTTTTCGATTAAGGCTTGATTAATCATTACTTCCAATCCACTCTTTAAAGCTCTGTCCGATAATTCCTTTCTTTTCTTTTCGCCAAAAGAAGTAACAAATATAAACCAAAATAATCCGCCGACACAAGCAAAGGTCAATAGTTGAAAAATAATAGCAGTAATCAACTTGAAAACAGAATCAAACGTTAACTCTTCTGGTAGCTTAATTATCGACAATCCCCATAAAAACATAGGTAAAACCAAAATTATAGCCAACACCAAGGCTGATTTCTCAGGGTTTTCCTGAATAAATTCTTTCACTTTTCTCATTTTCTCTATTTTTAATTAAACAATTGAATTAATTACTAAATCTGCTAAAAAAAATTTAATAAACTTAATAATTAACTCAACTGCCATTTTCAAAGTACTACTTCCAATTGTATCATATTTTGTATTATTTGTCAATACGAAAAAATAACTCCAAAATAATACAATTTTATATTTTCAATAAAAAAGGCTTGAACGAATTCAAGCCAAAATCAATAAAAACTTATTTTTTGCCGGAAAAAATTATTTTTAATCCAGCTAAAACAATTAAAATAACCAAAATTGATCCTATTATGGGACCAATAGCATTTAAAACCGAATAAGTGAGTACTTGCAAGCCTTCTGCCAAAGCATTTGGGAAAATTATTGCCAGTATTACACCTATAGCCACCAAGGAAGCCAAAAGCCTTCTAGGGGTTCCGAAAAAAAATCGAATGTAATTCATTGTAAATTATTTTATTGGATTTAATTTTTTAGGAAAAATAATTCCGGCAGCTGTCTTTATTGAAAACTTGATAGCTACAACAAAAAGTAAAAAAATTACCAAGACAGATTGACCAAGTCTAATTAATACAAGCTTTAGCCAAGGATGTTTATCAAAAAAAGCAATTCTCCAAGGGTTTGTATGGTTTATTTTTGCCCAATTAGGGAAAACAACACTTTTAGCAATAAACTTAGTTATCCAAAATAAAAATAACAATAAAGCAAAGGAAATGATAATGCCTTCCATGATCTAGATATTTTAGTTAAATAATATTTTCAAAGTACTACTTTCAATTATATCATATTTTACATCATTTGTCAACATAACAAAGATATTAATACAAATAAAAAAGACCTTGCGGTCTTTAATTTATTAACATTTATTAAGTTAAATACTCTTAATCCATTTATCCATTATCCTATAAACTTCATCCAAATGATCTTTGTCTCTAAAAGTGTGTGGAGCGTTTTTAATAATATGCATTTCTTTCTTTCCTGGCAATTTATCAAAAAGCAATTGCTGATGCTTCGGAGGAGTTGATTCGTCTATTTCTCCAGCAACTAATAACACCGGCATAACTAATTTATTAACATTATCTAATAAATCATACCTCAGTCTATCAACTATATGATTATATTTTATTTTTTTAACTCTCTTTCCATCAGAAGATAATTTTATTTGCCAACCGGTTTTTTTCCACTCTTTAAGCTCCTCTTTTGAATATCTCTCAACACTAACCTTACCGCTAACAACAGTAGATATTGGAGCTAAAGCTTTTATTTTCTCTGAATAATTTTGAGAATATAAGGCCGTACTAATTCCCCCCCAGACTATGTCCGCATAAAATAAATGGCTCTTGATAAAAATTTTGCCTTTTAGACCAATTAATAACATCTTCTAAGTCTTGATAATAATTTGTAACAGTAGCGTTAGCATAGTCTCCATCGCTCTCCCCAAATGAATTGGTAGTATCAAATCTAACAACCGTATAATTATTATCTTTAAAAACTTTAGCAAATATTTCTATGTGGGGTTGTTCCTTAAAACCACCCAAACCATGCATTATAAAAACCAAACCCTTCGGTTTTTCTACCTTTTCTACAATGACCGCTATTTTTTGATTCTGACTATTTTTAATAAATAATTTTTCCATTTTGATTAATTTATATTATTCAAATCACTACCAATAACGATTGGCTTCATCCCCAAGATTTCTTCTTTATAGGAAACTTCTGGAATATCATTTAATAAATAAATTTTTTTACCAAAATGAAAAGCTACTCCTATTTCTAAAAAAGTATTTCCACCAATATAATTAACAACGCCATTTTTATCATAATTTAAAATCAAAACAGAATCAGCCCATTCTATTTTTTTAAAATGAAATCTTATGGCCCACTCCTTTCTATCCCAAATCCAAGTATCACTTTCCTGTCCCGCCTTTCTTCTTGAATAATATTCAGCAACTGAAATCATTTTTCCCTGATCATCTTCTACTTCAGAAGGAGGCAAATCAACTTCATGACCCAATGATTCTAGTTTTTGTTTTATTTCCAGCATTTGCTCATAAAAAGCAATGCTCCCGCAAATCGTTATTTTCATATTATTTAATTAATTTTAAAACTTCTTCAACCACTTCTTCTATTTTTTGATTATCGGTTCTAAGTACTATAGCTTGGCTGTTTTTTTCTTTTTCAAATATACTCGCTAATTCTTTAAATCTTTCTTTAGAGGTGTTAGAGATTCTACTATTAGGATTAGCCAAAGCACTAGCAACTCTTTCTGCAAATCTTTTTTCTAAAACAGAGAAATCAGTTTCCAAATTAATCTCTATTATTTTGTAATTATATTTCTTAGCTAAGTCAATTAATTTATTCCTATCTTTTTTATACAAAGAAGAATCAGAAATTATATTATATTTTTTCTCAAAAGAAATCTTAGCTATATCTAAAAGCAAGTCAAAAACCAAATCATAATGTGTCTTAGAGTTGTATCCAGAAAAAGACCACTTAAGAAAGTCATAAGATAAATAAAACAAATTCTTTTCAACTTTCATGACTTCTCTAATAATAGTGCTTTTACCAGAACATGAAGGACCGTTTATAGACAGAAAAAACATAAATAAATTTATTATTTGATTTATTAGCCTCTTTTCAAAATACCATTATTTTATCTAAAAATCAAACAAAAATTAAGTTAAAAAATAAAAAAAGCCCAAATAAATTCAGGTTCTAAAAAAATAAACATTCTCTAAATATTTTTTAAAATTGTTTTAATTTAATCAAATAAAACCCTCCTATCTTCAAGAGAAAAACTGTAAATTCTAGCCCAATTTTCAGCCTTAAAATTTAAAGCTTTTTTAATCTTATTTAAAGTGCTAAAACGAACATCAACATTGGCACTTTCAATATTAGAAATCATTTTTTGAGTTGTCTTTGTCATCTTAGCCAATTCTTGCTGACTAATATTTAAAGCAATTCTAGTACTATAAATCTCTACCCCCAAATTAATCCTCTCTCTTGCCTCCTTAGAGTGCTTGCTAAAATTTTTATTTTTCCTAGCTTCTGCCATTGGATCTCTTTGTGATTTTTTATTATTTGTATTCTTCATAGTTATTATTATTCAATTTAAATTTATTTAAATATTTTTGAGAAATTTCATAATGTTTTATAATTTTTTTCTTCTCCCTGTTACTTTTATAGTTATCAGGTTTCTCAAAAACATTTAACAAAACAATTTTATTTATATAACAAAAATATAAAATTCTAATAACTATATTCTTGTTTTTTCTAGTTTTAATTTCAAAAAATCCATAAGAATGAACTGGCTTTGCTATCGGTAGTATTGGCTTTCCATTATTTTCTTTAATAAAATTTATCTTTTGATCAATCTCTGCTAAAAGTTTTAAACGTTTACTACAACTAAAATCATTCAATTCTAAATATTTTTTAACAGGACAAAAACCCAAAACATCATCATAATAATAAACAATATCCATAAATCCTGTCTATCTCTATTATATCTAATAGGATATAAGAGGTCAAGAGTTTAATAAATTAATACCAAAATATAACACAAACGAAATAAAGCCATTTAAAATTATAAATAAAAATATAATTTATTTTTTTCTCAAAAATCAAACAAAATTTAAACTAAAAAATAAAAAAAGCCGTAACATTTGTTACGGCTTAATATGTCCTATTACAAAAAATCTTTATTCAAGCACAAAAACATCCTCTATCTTTAAATTAAAAATCTTACTTATCTTATAGGCCAAAATAAGTGATGGATTATATTTTCCTTTCTCTAAAAAACCAATAGTCATTCTAGTGACTCCAACCTTCTCAGCCAAATCCTCCTGAGTCATGTTATGTTTAGCCCTTAACTCTTTTATTCTAGTTTTCATTAATTTAAATTTAATCCTTAATACCCTTTTTCTCTAAAATATAATTAGAAATACTTTTAACTAAAGCTCCGCCTAACAAGGCAACTAAAATTATAATATTAAAATAAACCTCACCTTTTAAGGCGTGAATTATAGTTTCGTAAACCAAACCAAAAGCTAAAACCAATGACATAAACCAAGAAGAATTTCTTTCAGCTACCGCTTCAATTTTAAATTCCAATTCATCTTTTTTAACAGTCAACATTATTGGAATCATGTCTATCATTAAAATAATTAACCAAACCACAGTCACATACATTCTAATTTGATCAGTCCAAAAAGGAAGAAAATGGAAAACAATTAAAGGTAAGCAGATTAAAGTTATATACCACCAACCCTCTTTGGTTTTAGGAGCAACCCCCCCCAACCACCATATTTTCTTCTTTGAAACCACTCTCTTTTAGCAAACATAATTTTAAAATTAATAATAATTAAGTTTAGATAATTTTATTATAGCAAATATAAAAATATATGTCAACTATTTCTATCATTTTGATAAAAATTTATTACATAAACGCCAAAATATCACAAAAAACCCCAGATTTATCTAGGGTTTATTTTGAAAAAGGATGATTATTTCATTTTTGACATAGCGTCGTCTTCTTGAGCTTTTTTGGTCTCAATGATGATTTTTCTGGCCAAATCGCGTTCATCTCTTTCCTTCTCCAAAAAACTTATTCTTCCAAGCAAAGCATTGTCATGAGCAAACTCTTTTTTTACCCAATCAGCAAAAAACTGAGTTTCCTCATTATAAATAGAAAAACTAGGAGAACTATTGTTTTGTTCCAATAAAACATACTTGGCCAAAGCGTAGCGAATACTGTTATACTCTTTGTTTGGCAAAAGCTTAAAAATTCGAATAAGTTGCCAATCATAAATTTCAGGATTATGCGAAGACATTTCCAAAATAAATCTTATTTGCCGAACATAAAGCTCTTTAGAGTATTTAGGAGTTCCATGTAGCATAGCCTGAAAAATATGAACATACTGCGAAAAAGCATTTTCCCATTTTTCTCGAGGCTTTTTTTTTACAATATAAAAAATACCAAAAAATAAAGTAAAAA
>CAZNDY010000006.1:3596-26602 GCA_964572055.1 uncultured Gammaproteobacteria bacterium | reverse complement strand
TAAAAAATGAATTCATGAAAGGTGTGGACATAGAAGAAAAAACATTGGCTAAAGCAAAAAAATTAGAAATAATTAATGAACAAAATTTTAAAATTATTTTAAGTGAAGGTAAAAAAAGACAAATCAGAAGAATGTTCGGGTTTTTTGGTTTAAAAGTCGAAAGCTTGAAAAGAATTGAATTTGCTGGTATAAAATTAGACGACCTAACAGAAGGAGAGTGGAAAAATTTAAACAAAGAAGAAATTAATATTTTAAAAAAATAAAAGCAAAGGGAGAGATGGCCGAGTGGTTTAAGGCGACGGTCTCGAACACCGTTTGGGCGCAAGCTCTCTAGGGTTCAAATCCCTATCTCTCCGCAAATAAAAATATGAATAAAAAAATTATATTTATGCTATATTTTTTAATGTTTTTGTTGATCTATATAAGTCTTAACTTCTATGTTGTTATTAGGCTTGGAGGATATCTAGAAATAGAAAAAAATATTTTATATTTATTAATAATTTTAATTAATTTTTCTTTACCAATCTCTATGTATATGGAAAGAATTTTTCCAAACATCTTATCCAAAATATTTTATACAATATCAACATTTTGGCTAGGAATCCTTCTTTTTGCCCTTTGCTTACTTTTAATATATGAAATAATAAGTTTGTTTTGGACAACATCTTACGCAGGAATAATAATTATCACCGGAATCGCTATACTAAGCATTGCATCCGCAGTCAATGCCTCTAAAATAACAATAAAAGAAGTAAATATACCTATTAAAAATTTAAAAAAAAATATCGATATTGTTCAACTCTCAGATATTCATATTGGCACTATAAGAAACTCTAATTTTTTAAAAAAAATTATTAAAAAAACAAGCCAATTAAACCCAGACATGATTATAATAACTGGTGATATGGTTGATGCCAGTTCTAGGCTCAACAAGGAAATGTTTAAAGATTTTAACAAATTTAAATCTCCAATTTATTTTATCACCGGCAACCACGAAGTGATTGAAAACACAGAAAAAACATATTCTTTTTTAGAAGAAACAAATATACAAATACTAAAAAATGAAATTATTAGTTTTGAAGATGTTCAAATAATCGGAATTGAATTTTCTGAAGACAAAAATCACCTTGAAGAAAAGCTTAAAAAAATAAACATAGACAAATCAAAGCCAAGCATCCTTATATATCATTCCCCTGAAGGATATAATGAAGCAAAAAAACTAGGAATAAACCTTCAGCTCGCCGGACACACACATTCAGGCCAAATATTTCCATTTAATTTCATAGTTAAAATAAAATATAAATACATCAAAGGATTGTATGATTTGGGAAGCATGTTTTTATATGTCTCGCCGGGCACTGGCACATGGGGGCCGTATATGAGACTTGGATCAAAAAACGAAATAACACTTTTAAAATTAACCCCCGGATAAAAAATAAAAAGAAAAAAGAAAGCTACAAAATAACAAACTTCTTTTAATAAAATCAAAATTTTGAAAATAAAATTAACTTATATAAAAAACAGACCAAAATAATTTGGTCTGTTTTTTTATTTTATAAAGAAACTCTTTAGTTGCCCCCTTTTTTTAACTTATACAATTCCTTAGATTTTCTAGTTATAGCTAAAATAGTCAAAACAGCAATATAAGCTGAAATTATAGAACCAGATAATTCATATAATTTTCCATACAACATATCTAAAATAAAAAGAATTCCAACCAAAACAGACCAAATAACAACAAAAACCTCCCCTGGATGACCATCTTTGTGTTGATCGTACCAACGCTCAAACTCTTTATTACTAACATAAATAGCCAAAATACTAACATAAATGGTGGCCGTAGCATCAATTATCCCATCGTAAGCATTAAAATTAACAAAATCAATAATTATAACAGCAAAAAAGAAGAAAGACCAGGCATTTATTAGCTTGCGCCAAAAATTAAAATTGTTTTTCTGTTTATTTTTTTTCATAAACAATACCTCCAAAAAAATATAATAAAAAAATTACTTGCTATCCTTAATAATATAAACAAAATAAAAACTAAATAAAAATATAGCAGCTAAAAATAGAAATAAATATTGAACCTCATAAAAACTTAGAATTAAAACACCCAAACCAGAACCAACTAAATAACCTAGAGGATATGATGTTCTCAAAAAATTTATATGGCTAACATTTTCAGCATCAACAATTTTAAAAAATCTAGATTCCCTCATTGACTCAATTAAAGCAGCTCCAATTCTGCTAAAAAATAAAATTCCACCCCAAACAAAGACAGAGCTAGATTTTACAAAGAAAAATAAGAGTAAAGAAATCATTAATATCAACAAACCACTAAACATCAACTCTTTTTCCCCTAAATATTTGTCAGCTAAAAACCCAGCTGGTATTTCAAATAAAACAAAAGGTATAAGCATAACTGAAAACACAACACCTAAAACTGACCAGTCAAAACCAATAACATTATGTAAATAAATAGGAATAAAAACAACAGCCGAATTAAAGAATAAATTCAAGAAAAAAGAAACAAAATAAACGCCCTTTAAGCTAGGATTTTTCCAAAAATCAATAATTGTTTGCCAAATATTCATTTTATTATAGGCGACAACTCGGCTAACCCTCTTTTCATTAAAAACAATAACAAAATAAAAAAACAAGAGTAAAATAGCCGAAACCAAATAAACCAAATTATAATGATCGTTACCAACAACCAACTTAGAAGCTAACATCGGAGAAAATATCCAACCAAGATTCATAAAAGTAAAATAAATAGCCCTGGTCTTTCCGGTGCTGGAATTATCAGTAAAACTCTCCACAAATAAATCCATATTGATCCATAAAAGGTTAGAAGTAATCCACATTCCAATAAAAAATACAAAAAGCCAAAAAGGAGTTGGACTCATCATTAAAACCATTAAAGAGGCGATATTTAAAAGCATTACTAATTTTGAAGATAAAAGATTGCTAAACTTTCTAATTATGGCTGGAAAAAACAACATAGCAAAAAAAGTAGCAATATTGGCAGCCACAAAAAATAAACCAACCATTCTGGTGTCAACAAAGTTTTCTATAAAACTAGAATTTATATAAGCTGGAAAAGCAGAAGAAAGCGCTAAAACAAATCCGGCTAAATACAAAATTACTAAACTTTTTTTAATCTTAAAATTAGAAATTTTTCCAAAAAGATGAAATCTATACATAAGTTTACAAGGCCAAAATTAAACAAAATAAGAGTTTTAAATTGGCATCTATATTATTGTTTTTTATAATAAAATTTAAAAATTAAAAAGAATGATAATATAATTATCAACAAGCTCATCACCTGTGGGAATCTTAAACCCAAAAAAACAGGGGCAAAATCAATTCTAATAAATTCCAGAAAAAAACGCAAAACAGAATATAAAATTAAGTATGTAACACTTATTAAGAGCTTTGTTCTAAAATTTATTTTATTTTTCTTAAAAAAATAAAAATGGAGACAAATTAAAACAATAAATATAAAAATAGACCCCAGCGATTCATATAAAAAAGTTGGATGAAAAAAATCGTTGAAAATATACTCAACCGGTCTATTTAAAATATTTATTGGTATTCCCCAAGCTAATTTTGTTGGTCTGCCAAAAAGTTCCTGATTAAAATAATTTCCCCATCTGCCAATAGCTTGAGCCAGCGCCAATCCAGGAACAATAATAAAAGATAAAGAAAAAAAATCATCCCAAAAATTTTGCCCACTCAGACCTCTTATTTTTTTCTTTTTTACAAAAAAATACAGAACAATAAATCCCGCTAAAATTCCTCCATGGATAGCCAGTCCTCCTTGCCAAATTTTCAAAATATCCAAGGGATTTTTTGAATAATATTCCCACTCCAAAAAACCATCATAAATCCTCGCCCCAATTATACCAAAAATAATTAAATAAAAAGACAAATCAAAAAGATCGTCTCTGTTTATTTTATATTTTTTAGCTAAAGACAAAGAGGTTAACAAAGCCAAGATTATAGCTAAAACAATAAAAAATCCATACCAATGAATTTTAATTAAACCGAAAGAAATCAAAACTGGACTTGGCTCAAAACTATGTAGAAACTTAAACATCTGCAATCAATTAGTGCGACCAAAAAATCAAAAATTGGATTAATAAAGTGCGGGCGGAGAGACTCGAACTCTCATGGATTGCTCCGCTTGCTCCTAAGGCAAGTGCGTATACCAATTTCGCCACGCCCGCAAAATATATAGACATATTAATACAATCCAAAGATAATTTCAAGAGCAAATAAAAAAAGTTTTATTCAAAAATAAAAATATGTTATAATGAATTAAATTAAAAAATAAAAATTTAATATTTAAAAATTATGGCCAAACAAACTTTTATCAAGTTTTTTGATGAATTACGAATCAAAGACGTACCTATGGTGGGCGGAAAAAATGCCTCATTGGGAGAAATGTATCAAAAACTTTCTAGTCAAAATATCAATGTCCCTTTTGGCTTTGCAACAACATCTTCTGCTTACAATTACTTCATGGAAAAAAGTGGTTTAAAAAACAAAATTAAAGAAATTTTAAAAGATTTAAACACAAAAAGCGTTCAAAATTTAATGACTAGAGGCGAAAAAGTGAGACAAGAAATATTAAAAACAGAATTACCAAAAGACTTAGAAAAAGAAATAACAACTGCTTACAAAAAACTTTCTTCTTTTTACAAAAAAGAAAATGTTGACGTTGCTGTTAGATCTTCTGCCACAGCTGAAGACTTGCCAGACGCCTCTTTTGCAGGTCAACAAGAAACCTATTTAAATATTAGCGGCCCAGAAGATTTATTGATTGCTGTTAGAAAATGCATAGCTTCTCTTTTTACTAACAGAGCCATTTCCTATAGAACTGACAAAGGCTTTGACCACTTTAACATTGCTCTATCAGTTGGTGTTCAAAAAATGTCTCGATCTGACAAGGGAGCATCTGGCGTTATGTTTACCATTGATACTGAATCAGGCTTTAAAAATGCAGTTTTAATTCACTCTATTTATGGCTTAGGAGAAAATATAGTTCAGGGAAAAGTTAATCCTGATCAGTTTTTTGTTTTTAAACCAACTAAAAAAATAATTTATCGAACAATAGGCAAAAAAGCTATAAAAATGATTTACAACAAGGACCATAAAAACCCAGTTAAAGATGTGGCGGTTAGCCCTAAAGATCAAGCCAAGCAATCAATCACTGACGAACAAGTAGTTAAGCTAGCTGAATGGGGTATGGCTATCGAAAAACATTATGGCAAACCAATGGATATAGAATGGGCCTATGACGGACAAGACAAAAAGCTTTATATTATTCAAGCCAGACCAGAAACAGTAGAGAGTGCCAGAAATTTAAATATCTTAGAAAGATATAAATTAAGTAAAAAAGGGAAAATAATTATATCAGGACAAAGTGTTGGTAATAAAATTGGCTCAGGTGTGGTCAACAAGATAATGAGCGTTAAAGATATTAAAAAGTTTAAACCAGGTCAAGTATTAGTAACTGATATGACTGACCCAGACTGGGAACCCATCATGAAAATTGCCTCAGCTATTGTTACCGATAAAGGTGGCAGAACTTGTCATGCCGCTATTATTTCTCGAGAAATGGGAATACCTTGCGTGGTTGGAACTAATAATGGAAGTAAAAAAATGAAAGGAGGAGAGAGCGTAACTGTTAGCTGTGCCGAAGGAGAGGTTGGTTTTGTCTATCAAGGAAAAATTCCTTTTAAAATAGAAAAAACAGATATTGGAAAAATGACCAGACCAAAAACAAAAATAATGATGAATATTGCCGAGCCGGACACGGCCTTCATGAACTCTTTTATACCAAATGATGGAGTGGGTTTGGCTCGTCTAGAATTTATCATTAATAATTTTATTAAAGTTCATCCTCTGGCTTTAATTAATTATAAAAAACTAAAAGATAAAAAATTAAAAAACACCATTGATAAAATAACAGAAGGATATAGTGATAAGAGCAAATTCTTTGTTGATAAATTATCTGAAGGAGTTGCCATGTTAGCCGCTGCTTTTTATCCTAAAGATGTTATTGTCCGCTTATCAGACTTTAAAACTAACGAATATGCTAATTTAATAGGAGGAAAAGATTATGAGCCAATTGAATCCAACCCAATGATTGGTTGGCGCGGTGCTAGTCGTTACTATTCTAAAGAATTTTTACCAGCCTTTAAACTAGAATGCCAAGCTTTAAAAAGAGTAAGAGACGAACTCGGCTTAACCAATCTTAAAATAATGATACCCTTCTGTCGAACAATTGAAGAAGGACAAAAAGTTTTAAAAATCATGGAAGAAAATGGACTAAAAAGAGGTAAAAATGGACTAGAGGTTTATGTCATGGCCGAAATTCCAGCTAACATTATTTTAGCCGAAAAATTTGCTAAAATTTTTGATGGATTTTCAATTGGTTCAAACGACTTAACCCAATTAACATTAGGAATAGATCGAGATTCTGGCGGAACCTTAGAAGTGGCTGGAATTTCTAATGAAAAAAATGAAGCTGTGAAAGAACTAGTTAGACAGTTAATCTCAGTGGCTAAAAAAACAAAAACTAAGGTTGGTATTTGTGGGCAAGCTCCAAGTGACTTTCCAGACTTTGCTGAATTCTTGGTTGAATGTGGAATAGATAGTATTTCTTTGATTCCAGATTCAATTATTAAAACAACCATAGCTGTTAATGCTAAAGAAAAATCACTAAAATCCAAAGCTAGATTTCTTGGTTTGTTCTAAAAGAATTAAATAAAACAAATAAAAAACGAGGCTCAAATTAAAAGGCCTCGTTTTTTTAAACAATAAACAAAATAAAAAGAAAAAAACAATCTAAAAACAAAGGAAATTATAGGCCTTGACAAATATTTTCAAATATGATATAATCATCAGTTACAATATAGGACCTTAACAAAAGAGTCAAAACATAATTAATATCTAAAAAAGCTTTAATTTATAGAGTTTTTCTAGATATTAATTATGTTAAACTAAAAAAACAAATAATCATGAAAAAGATAGCCGTATTTTTAGCAGCCATTTTTGTCTCAATATCATTATTGGCACAAAACACTTTAGAGATTGTTAAAAATCTCAACGAAGCTCGCAAAACAGAATTAGAAATGATTGCTACTAGAGCAGAAAGTCTTTCACCAACCAAACAAGCAAAATTCATTAAAAAAGAATCTAGACTTGTTAACAAGCGTTATGATGAATTAATTGCTCAAGCAATAAAACAAGGCGAAGGACAAAAAGAACAAGGTCACAGCAGAAGAATTGCTGGAGCCAATATGAAAATTCAAAATGGCCAAGGCAGTTTTTCAGCCAAAAGCCCGAACATAATCAGAGGAGCCAATGCCTATGCTACAGCAAACATAGCCGATGCCAACGCTACCTTAATTAGATCGCTTTCCCAAAACGGAAATGTTGTTTCAGCCAACTCTATCAGAAGCACAGGTTTAGAAGGTATTGTAGCAAACCGAAATCGTTACGGGGAAATGAAAATAATAATCGAGGGGGTTAGTGCTGGAAACAAATTTAAAAAAACCTATTTATTAAGCCCTAATCAAGAAATCTCTGATTATCTATTACCCGGAAGATACAAGGCTATTATCCAAGAAAACGGAAAAACTCCCTTGACGGAAGAGTTTGATGTTCTTGGTGGTCAAAACATGAACCACAACTACGACGGACAAACAGTTTTTTGGGCTGTTTGGGGTGGTTCAAGAAATTATTAAAAAAACAAAAAAGACACATTTATTCGTGTCTTTTTTTCTTATATAAAGATTATTTAATTTTGAGTTCCGGTAGTTCCTCCTTGTGTTTGAGAACTACTTCCTCCGGGCAAACTTTTAAAGACAAAAGCTGTTATAGCATAAGCCATAATAACCACCACAACTCCAATGATTGCATTTTTTATTCTGCTTTTAGCCTGAGTAACCTGATCTTCGTTTCCACCAGCAGTCATCCATTGATAACCACTAAAAATCATCAAAACTAAAAAAACAATACCCAACAAAGACAATACTGTCTTAATAATACTACCGATTATACTATTGGCGCTAGCACCCGAATACCCAGATTCCCTAAAAAAAGCACCAGTCTGTGAATCTCTACTAACACCAGTTGTTTGCTCTGATTGATTAGGGTTAACTTGTGCTTCTAAACTCAAAGGAGAAAAAAAGAAAATAAAAAACAGAAGAACAAAGAAACTTTTAATAAATTTTTTTTTAACACTTTTCATATTTATAAAATTAAAGTAAATTTCTACTCAAAACATACTGATCAACCAATCTCCAAATGGCAAAAGCTGAAATAACCAGAACAAGGCCAATAATTGCATTTTTTATTCTACTTTTAGCTTGACTGACTTGATCTTCGTTACCACCAGCCGTCATCCACTGATAACCACCTAGAATAATAAGAATCACAAAAATTATTCCCAAAAAAGAAAGGGCGGTATTTACTATGCCTCCAATTGTTCTAGCCAGGCTAGTTTCGTCAGCCGAAGAAAAGCCAGCTGAAGAACCAGTTTTTTCTAAACGATTAGTTATACTACTATTGCTTATTTGAGCTAAAGCCAAAAAAGGCAAAGTCAACATAGCGGTTAAAACTAAAATAAAAGAAAATTGTTTAATAGTTTTTTTTAACATAACAAATATTTAAATTTTAATTTGGAACATTAGGACCAGCACTTACAAAAATACTTAAAACTAACCAACTCAAACCATAAGAAAGCAAAACCACCACTAAACCAATGGCCGCATTTTTAATTATTTTTTTAGCTTTATCTACTTCTTGATCATTGCCGCCCGCCATCATCCATAAAAAACCGCCATAAATAATCAAAATACCAAAAATAACACCCAAAAAACCAAGAATAGAAGATATAACCACACCTACAACATCTTCAATCTGAGCACCGCCACTAGTATTAAAACCCATTTTGTTGGCTGAATTATTAAGATCAAAAGCATTTCCCAGGTTTTTAGCCGAAACAGGACCAAAAGTAAAAAAACTAATCAGAAAAACAAACAAAAGAAATAATATTTTATTTTTAAAAAAAGTAAACATATTTTACTGAAAATTAAAAGCGCTAATAACTAATACACTTATAGAATAAGCACTAACCACTATAAACAAACCTATAATCGACTGTACTATTATAGATTTAGCTTTTTCAACCTGTTGATCATTGCCTCTGGCCGTCATCCACAATATGCCTCCATAAACAAGTAAAACAACAAAAATAACACCTATAAAAGAAATTATAGTTTGAATAACTGACCCAATTGAAGATTCTAAATCGGCACTACTTTTAAATATTTTAGAACTAGTATGTCCAGTTTTTTCACCAGCTGAACTTAAACCGGTTTGCTCAGAAAAATTAAAGGCATTAACAGAAAAAGAACCAAAGAAAAAAAACAAACTAAAAACAATTATAAGTATTTTTATTTTTTTCTTGTTCATAAAATTAAAAATTATTCTCCATATAAAGTAAGACAATCAATCCCACTGCCGCCCTGAAGTTTATCAATTTTTGATTCATGTTCGCACAACACACGACCACAATTTCTACCCCCCATCTTTCCTAAAAAACAAAGACATAGGTCTTGTGAAAATTGTACAAAATATTGGGAAGGTTCACTAGGATTACCCCCCCAGTCCATATTACCATCATCTCCAAAGCCACTCCAATCATCTTGATAGTCATTAAAATATTCTTCTAAACTATTATTATCTACATAAACATATTCACCATCATCAACACACATATCAAGATATTCTTGTTCCCAATCAGCAAGATCTAACTCTTCTTCACTATTTATTTGTTCTACTGTTGTTCCAGTAGTTCCTCCAACAGTAGCTTCCTCGGTAAAAACACTTTTAGTAGATTGTTCTCCTATAAATTGAACAAGAGCAAAAGAGGCAAAAATACAAACAATACCAATAACAGCCCAAATCATAGTTTTTTTTGACTTGTCAATTTGCTGATCATTACCGGAGGCAGTCATCCACATAATACCAGAATAAACCATTAGTCCTAAAAAAATCAAACCAACAAAAGAAAGAAGAAATCCAACTGTTCCACCTAAACGATCAATTAGTCCGCCACTAGATTCATTAAAAACCGATGGTAAATTTCCTCGACCGACCGTTCTTGTTAATCCATAGCTACTTTCTCTAGCCATGCTTAAAATTGGAACAAAAAGAAAAACAAATAATAATATTAGAAAAGTAAATCTATTTTTGATAAATTTCATAATTTTATAATTATTCATCAGCCACAATAGGACTTTCTCCGGTAAACATATCTCCGATAAAACTAGTTATAATATAAGCTGATAAGACAATAATAAGGCCAATTATAGCCTGAATTATCAAATTTTTTGCCCGATCAACTTGTTGTTCGTTGCCTCTGGCTATCATCCACAATATCCCAGCATAAATAATCAGAATCATAAAAATAACCGCCACAAAAGAAAGAATCGCTCCAATTATAACACCAACACGACTTGAAAGATAAAAACCAGAATCATCATTAACTTCCTTTACATTGAAAGCCTCTTTAGATGTATCAGAAACAACGCTATTTAAACCCCAATCGCCCTTGCCACCGGCTAAAACAAAATTAGTCAAAAAAAATGAAGCTATAAAAAAAGAAATCACTAATATTTTTTTCATAATCAATAGATATCTAAGTTCACCACACTTCCTAAAACAATTAATTATTTCAGGAAGCATGGCGCCTATTTAAAATAGGGCGCCAATTTCTAAATTCGAGTTTAGAAACTAAAATAAAATATTCTAGTTGTTTGTTGCGTCCATTAAAGTATTTAAAACGAAGGTTGTAATTCCCCAAGCTGCTAAAATAATTACCAAACCGACAACTCCAGCTCCTAATAATTTTTTAGCTTCGCCAATTTTATCTTCGTTACCAGCAGCAGTCATCCATTTGAAACCTCCTAACAATACTATAACTACAGCTACGATACCAAGTAAGGTTAAAACTGTATTTATAATTTGAGCGGCCATTTCTCTTGGATCTTTTTGACCTAAAGCGATACCTTCATCACCATTTTTAACGTAATTCAAACCGAAAACGTCATCTGATGCTTGAGCACCATTAGTTAAAGCCAAAGAAACGATTGGGAAAACAAATAAAGAAACTAATAATAAACTAATAATTTTTTTTCTCATAAGTCACCACCTTTCTAGTTTTTAATTTTTACAATAAAATGATAACATATATTTCAAAAAATAACAATATTTGCTATACTAAACAAGAGATATGAAAAAACTTAATTTTACTAAAATATTTACCATAGCCTTTTACCTGCTATTTTTTTTATTACTCTTAAAAAATTCCCTAGGCTATCTTGATCCAGACTTGGGTTGGCACCTCAAAGCTGGAGAAGAGGTTGTTAAAACTGGTCAAATAAACAGAATAAATCACTACAACTATGTTTTGGAAGAAAATAACACCTGGGTAAACCACGAATGGTTATCAGATTCAATTATTTTTTTAATTTATAATAATTATAATTATTTCACCCTAAACATTGTTTTTGCTCTCTTAATGTGTTTAATTTTAGGAATTGCTCATAATTTTATTGTCAAAAACTTTACTTTTGACAGAAAGTCAAAGGCAGTTCTTCTTCCTTTTTTTGCCTTAGGAATAATAGCCTGCCAACCAAGCCTAGGAGTAAGAATACAAGAATTAACAATTCTGTTTCTATTATTAGAATTAATTATTATCTACAAATTTGAAAATGAATCATTAAAAAACAATAAATATTTTTGGAAAAAATTATTAATTCTTCCAATAATTATTGGCCTATGGGCTAATATGCATGGCGGTTTTCTTTTGGGAATTTTTATAATGTATTTTTATTTGGGAATAAAAACAACAGAATTAATAATATTTTATTTAAAAGACAAAATATCTTTTATAAATAAACTTAGTTCTTTTTTGAACTTCAATAAAAAATTAAACAAAAAAGATTTAAAAATATTTTTATTTTTTTCAATAATCTCCTCTCTTTCAACCCTGATAAACCCTTATGGTTTAAAGCTTTTTGATTTTTTATTTTCTTATAAAAATAACGCTTATCTTAAAATAATAGGAGAGTGGCTGCCTCAATACCAAGAGCCCTTCCTTTATTGGCAAATATTATATATAGGAATAACAATAGCTGTTTATCTAGTCTCTTTCTTGATATACAAAAACAAAAAAGAAATAAACTCTCTTTGGCACTTAACTTTAATCTTATTTTTTATAATACTAGCAATCAAATCAAGAAGGCACTTTCCTTTACTGTTTATTAGCTCCTTACCTTTTTTATCGTCTTTTATTTATGACGAAATTAAAGAAACAATTAAAAATATAAAAATTGGAGGGACTATTGTTGACATTTTTATTAAGATTTATTTATCTATTGTTTTTTTATTTGTTTTCCTTCTCTTAATCACCAACATTAGAATAATAAAAAATCCTTTTACCTATTATTGTCAAAAATACCCCTGCCAAGCACTAGAATTTATTAAAAATGACCCCAAAATATCAAGTGCCAGAATTTTCAATTCTTACGGCTGGGGCGGATATCTAATTCATCAGTGGCCAGAAAAAAAGATTTTTATTGATGGACGATTACCTCAAATTAAAATAAAAAATCACAGTTATTTGGAAGAATATCTTCTTTTTTTTCAAGACGAACAAAATATTAAACAAAAAATAGAAGAATATCGAATAGAATTATTTCTTTTAGAAAAAAAGAAAACAAAAAAAACAAAATGGCTAGACCAGAAATTAACAGGTTCTAAAAAAATAGAAAATAAAAACAATCAATTAATAGATTATTTAAATAAAAACTTTAACAAAATATACGAAGATGATGTTGCTTTAATTTATTTTAAAAAAAATGGATTATAAAGACTATAAAAAAATAGAAAAAGATTATTTCTGGCACAAAGCTAGAAAAAATTTTATTGACTATTTATTATCTAAATATCTAGAAAATATTAAACAAAAAAAAGAAAAAAAAGAAATTTTAGAAATAGGTTGTGGAACTGGATATCAACAAGAGGTTATTGCTAAACATGGTAACTACACCGGAATTGACAAAAATAAGCAAGCAATAAAAAAAAACAAAAAAGGACAAATAATTAAATCTAGTTTAGAAGATTTCAAAACTGAAAAAAAATATAATGCCATTTGTTTCTTTGATGTTCTAGAACACATAAAAAAAGATTCTGAAGCTCTTCATAAAGCAAGCTATTTATTAAAAAAAGACGGTCAACTCTTTTTAAGCGTTCCAGCCAAAAAAATATTATTTGGAGAACATGATTTAGCTTTAGAGCATTACCGTCGATATGAAAAAAAAGAAATTAAAATATTATTAAAAAATAATAATTTTGATATAATAGAAATAATATATTGGAACTCTTTTCTTTTTCCTTTAATTGCTTTAGCCAGGATAATCAAAAAAACTTATCAAGGAAATATTTCAAACAAACAAAAACATAACAGCGATATTAGAAAAATACCAAAAATTATTAATACTATACTTTTTCAGATTTTAAATTTTGAAAAAAATTTAATTAAATTAGGAATAAAGTTTCCTTTTGGACTAAGTTTGTATATAGTTGCTCAAAAAAAATATGAAAATTGACTTTGTTATACCAGTTTACAATGAAGAACAACTTTTAGAAAAAAACATTCTAAAGCTATTAAATTTTTTAAAATTGCAAAAATACAATTTTTATTGGCAAATAAAAATTGTTATTAACGGCTCAAACGATAATTCAGCTGATATAGCTCAAAAAATAAGCCAAAAAGAAGAAAAAATAAAATGCCTAATAATTAAAGAAAAAGGTAAGGGCAAGGCAATCCGAGAAGCCATTGAGAAAAGCTTAGCTGACTATGTCATTTACATGGACATTGATTTAGCGGTGTCACTAGAAAATATTAACGATTTAATACTTGAAATAAAAAATGATTATGACCTAATAATTGGTTCTCGTTTACTTCCTTTGTCACAAAGAGAAAGATCTTGGATAAAAGACTTAAGTTCTAAAACTTATATTTTTTTATCAAAAATAATTTTGAACCATAATTTTTCCGATTTACAGTGCGGATTTAAAGCTATTAGAAGAAGCTGTTTTAACAAGATAGTTGATTTAATAGAAGATAATGGTTGGTTTTTTGATACTGAAGTTTTAATTTTTTTTCAAAAAAATAAATTTAAAATAAAAGAAATAGCTGTAAATTGGTCAGAAAATCGTTATGAAAAAAGAAAAAGCAAGATAAAACTATTTAAAGACTCAATTTTATTTATATCTAATTTAATAAAATTAAAAAAAAGGTTTTATAAAAAAAATAAAAACAATATTTAAAAAGCAATATTTTTATAATGAAACATTTTTCTTAAGCTTAAATTAGAACTCAAAAAAACAACAATCAAGTCTAAGCGAGAATTTTCTACACAAAAACCTTTAAGCCAACAATAAAATTGCATGGCTTTTTTTAAATTTTTAATTTGTTTAATTTTTAAATTTTCCTCAGGATAAAATAAATTGTTAAGACGAGTTTTTATTTCAAAAAAAACTAGCTCCCCTTTAAGAGAAGCTATTATATCTACTTCAAGTTTTTTAAATTTCCAATTTTTTTCTAAAACAATAAAACCATTTTTTTCTAAATATCGAAAAGCTGTTAACTCCCCCAAATAACCTAAAAACTTTTTATCATTCATCTAAAAACTATAAAACAAAATTGATAAATTAAATATAAACTTTTATTTACTTAAAAGCATACCATAATGATATTCACCAGCTTCAAATTCCTCCACTATTTTTATATTTAAAAACGAACTTAAACGCTTCACCTCCTCTTTGGAAACTTTATGAACAGAGGAAAGAATAAAAGGAGAATCTTTTTCATTCCACTCAACTAGTAAAATTTTACCACCCGGCCTTAAAACTCTCACACATTCCTTCAAAATATTTGCCTTTTTTTCTGATTGATGTAAAACATTGATTAACAAAACAGAATCTAAAGAACTAGCTTTTATATTAGCACCACCTACAACTTCTAAATCGCTCCAAATAGTTTCTATTTGAACTAAATTTTCAATTTTAGCTCTTTTTTTAATTGACTCTAAACTATCTTTAATAATATCAACAGCGTAAACCTTGCCACTTTTACCCACAATCTTAGCTAATAAAAAAGTAAAATAACCAAAAGCACCGCAGCCTAAATCAGCCACCCTAAACCCCTGCTTAAGATTAAGCCTACCAACCAAGGATTCTATGTTTAATAAATTGTTTTTTATCATATAAATAAATTATTTTTCAACCAATATTTGTTTAATTATTAAATTTTGTTGACTATATTTCTTTTTGGCTGATATATGAATAAAATTAATACCCGACTTTAAATAAATCACTTCTGAAAATTGACCGCTAGAATCACTTAAGACAACTTCTCCATTTATAGAAACTTCACTCTCAGCATCTGTTTTTCCTTCTATTAATACAGAAGAAGAATTTATTATTTGTTTGTCCTCAATATTATAAACCTCTAAAAAAGGAGGCGCAAAAATATTTTTTAAATAAAAAAATAAATAAAATAAACAAATCACTACTACTAAAAAAATTAAAAGATTGCGCAACACCCTTGGTAAAGAAACAAAGCTTTTCCAACTAACAACTTTATTAAAAAATATATTTTTTTCGAAATTTTGCGATCTATCATGTTCTTTAACAAAATCAGAAACAATATTTTTATGTCTAATATCTAAAAAATCAATATATTTCTTAAAAAAAATTTTTGCATAAACTCCTCTAGGCAAATCTCTGTAATTACTTTCTTCTATAGCCTTTAAATATTTAATTTTTATTCCTGTTTTAAAAGAAGCTTCCTCTAAACTAATTGATTTCTTTTGTCTATTTTTTTTTATATAAGCGCCAACCGAATCCTGGTCTAAAAATATATTTTTTTTAACAAAACCATTCATTTTTTTATATTTTAATCAAAAAGTCTAGTTATAACAGATGATGTCCCTCCCCAATTAACACCCAAAGCACTCATGGCAAACTCAATAATGATGTAGCTTGTAAAAACAATTATTAAACCAATAGTGGCATTTATTATAATTGTTTTAGCTTGTTGAACCTTGTCGCTACTGCCAGCCGAAATTAAAAACATAACGCCACCATAAACAAAAAACAATAAAGATAAAGAACCAACTATTCCTAATATAAATCTAGTAATCTGTATTCCAACCACCAAAATATCATTCAATTGATAATCGCCACTTTCATAGCTTTCACTTCTTTGACCAGATCCCGGAACGATAGAAGCTATAGCCGGAGAGCTCATCAAGAAAACAGCAAAAAAAGAAATAATTAAAAGCACTAAATTTTTTTTATTTTTCATAAAATTTAATTAACTGTTTGTTGTATTCTATTGGCATAGAAATTCATCAATTCAATGGTTTTATTTTCAGTATCGGCTAATACCGCCTGAATCATGTCAGCTAAAAAATTCTCAGCTAAAATAGGATTTTTACCTCTATACCAGCTTTTAGCTGTTAAAACTTGATCAGCAAAAACACCTATTTCTGGATCTTCCTTTTGAGTATTAATTAATGATCTTAAAGCTGTTGGTTTATTTGTTTTTTCTAAATAACTTGTTACATTTTCAGCACTAGACATAAATTGTATAAAATTCCAAGCTTCATTTTTATATAAACTTTTTTTGGAAACAGCCTCTACCCAATAATTAGCCATATTAATAGGGGTGGTTGCTCCCTCTATTTGAGGTATTGGCTCAACTAAAAAATTAAGCTTAGGTGCTTTAGTTTTAATCGTTGGCAAATGATAGGAATAGCCAAACATTATAGCTAGTTTGCCAGAAGCAAAAAGATCAACAGAATTTTCCAGACCATTGTTCCAACAATAAACCTCTTTAATAGGATTAGCAAAGTCAGTATAAAATCTCAAAGCCATTAAGCCTGGGTTATAGTTCTGACTTTGAAAAACGGCTGGAACAGTCTGAAAAAGAACTTGCCCTGCATCACTCATCATACTAGCCCCGTTTTGCATCATTAAAATAGCTAAAATATCACTATATCGTTCTATATTTTTTCCACCACCTAAAGCAACTCCTGACTGCAAGATATTGCCTTTCAAGTCTTGTTTGGTTAACTTTTTAACCATTTGTTGAAAATCACGGTTCCAATATCTTGGAATTTCAGTAATTCCGGCTTGATCAAAAAGATCTTGATTGTAGTACATAGCCAAAGTGTCAACTGATAAAGGCAATCCATATATTTTATCATTTAAAACCACGTCCGAATAAACAGCATCAACAAAGTTTTGCTTCAATTCTTTTAAGCCCAAACTTCTCATAGTTCTAAACTCTGGAACAACTTCTTTTTTAATAGAACCTTGAGTTATTGGAAAAACCATTGTTGTTTGAGCCGGCATTGGCTCTAACTTGCTTTCATATTTCCTTATCCAAGTATTATGAATGGAAAAAATATCTGGGCCACGATCTTCAGCGAAAGCATTAAGGAGGGCTTCCTCATATTCATCATATCTTAATTTTCGGTAATTAATAGTAACATAAGGGTGCTGAGCATTATACTTAGCAATAATTTCAGCAAAAGCATCTTGGCCCTCATAAACTCTCCAAAAATTAAGAACAACAGGTTTAACTGCCTCCTGCATTGTTGGTTTTTTACATCCTGCTCCAACAGTTAAAAGAAACACAAAAACCAAAAACAAAGAAATTAGCTTTTTTTTCATATAAGAAATTTATTTATATCTATGAATATTATAACAAATTAGAGAAAAAATAAAAGAGCTGTAAATTTTTGGATCAAATTTGTTTATAAACTAGAGTGATAAAAAAGAGCCTCGTTTAAATCTTGTCTATTAATATTTTCCGATTGCCTTAAATCAGCTAAAGTTCTAGCTAGTTTTAAAATTTTAAAATAAGACCTTGTGGATAAATCGAGTTTTTCAATAATTTTTTTTAAAAAATACTGATCCTTGTTATCAAGAAAACAAAATTTATTTATAGTCCTGTGATCAATTTCTGAATTAAAAAGAATATTTAAATTAACAAATCGAGCTTTTTGTATTTTTTGAGCCGCAATTATTCTTTTAACAACCGAAGAAGAGCTTTCTGTTTCTTGAAAAGATGTCAATTCATCAATTTTTAATCTACTTACATTTATTTTTATATCTATTCTGTCTTTGATCGGTCCAGAAATTTTTTTCTGATAACTATCTAATTGATTTTTAGAACAAACACAATTTTTTGTTTTATCTCCGAAATAGCCACAAGGACAAGGGTTCATTGCTCCAATTAACATAAATCTGGCCGGAAAAGAAAAAGAACCAAAAACTCGACAAATATTAATATTTCCATCTTCTAAAGGTTGTCTCAAATTTTCTAAAACAACCCTAGAAAATTCTGGCAATTCATCTAAGAACAAAATTCCTCTGTGAGCTAAAGATATTTCTCCTGGAAGTGGATAAGAACCGCCACCAATAATTGCAGGAGATGAGGCTGTGTGATGAGGAGATCTAAATGGCCTTACTTGAATTACTTTTTTGTCTTCTAATTTACCAGCAACACTATAAATTTTAGTAAGTTCAACAATCTCTTTATCGTCCAATGGTGGCATAATAGAAATAACAGATTTTGCCAATATTGTTTTCCCCGAACCAGGTGGCCCAGACATTAAAATATTGTGAGCCCCAGCCACGGCAAGCTCTAAAGCTCTTTTAGCTTGAAAATGACCTCTAATATTTTTAAAATCAAAAGAATGAAAAACTTCTTTTTTCATTTCTGGAAAAGTTTGCACTTTTTTTGGCTCAACTCCTTTGATTAAAAAACTAACAATCTCTTTTAAATTTTTTACTGGAAAAATATTGATATTGCGAATTAAACTAGCTTCTAAAAAGTTATCGAAAGGCAAATAAATGTTTTTTATACCAATTTCTTGAGCAAAAGAAACTATTGGCAAAACACCATTAACACAACGAAGGTCACCATTAAGGGACAGCTCCCCAATAAAAAAAGAATTTTCAAGATTTTTTTTAAAGGCGTAAAGATTGGATAAAACGCTAATAGCAATTGGCAAATCATAACCAGGACCATACTTTTTAAAATCAGCCGGAGCTAAATTAACAACTACTTTTCTTTTAGGAAATTTTAAACCAAGACTGGAAATAGCACCTCGAACCCTTTCTTTTGCTTCTGAAATAGATTTGTCAGGTAAACCGACAATTGAAAATAAACCCAATTCACCTCCGCCCAAACATGATTCAACTTCTATTAACTCAGCCTTAAGGCCCAAAAGACCAGCCGACAATATTTTCATATTTATAATTTTAATTATTTTAAAAATTATAAAAAAACAGAGATAAATCCCTGTTAAAATAAAATTAAATATATAATAATTTTAAAATTTAAACATCATTAACATAATCATCTAACTTTATACTTAATAGTTTGCTAATACCATCAGAACCCATACTCACTCCATATAAAATATTAGCTCTTTTCATAGTAGCTCTATTATGAGTAATGGCAATAAATTGAGTTTTATCTGACAAGTCATCTAAAATTTGAGCCAATCTTTCAGAGTTTGCCTCATCCAAGGCAGCGTCTACCTCGTCTAAAACAACAAAAGGAGCTGGATTAGCACTAATAATAGCACAAATTAAAGCAATAGCCGTTAAAGCTCTTTCTCCTCCAGACAACATACTTACCGAAGATATTTTCTTGCCAGGAGGAATAGCTAAAATATCAACACCCGACAAACCAATAGCATTATATTTTTTTAAATATTTTATTTTTTTAAGATTTTTTATTGATTGAGATATGGGACCTTCACCATCCTTACCAACCGCCCCTTGATCATTACTTATTTCATTAATTTCTAAAGGATCCTCTTTTATGGGGAATATTTTAGCCTGCCCACCATTAAACAATATTTTAAAATATTCATTAAATTTTTCAGAAATAACCTTAAACTCACAATCAAAACGATCTTTAATTAAAGTATCAAGCTCTATTATAACTTTTTCTAATGACTTTATTGTTTTATTTAAATCTTCTGTTTGTTCAAATAAAAATTCATATCTTTTTTTTGTTTCAAAATATTCCTTCTCTACTTCTGGGTCAATACCGCCAATTTGCTCCAATTGATTCTTAATTTTATAAATTTCATTTTTTAAATATTCATAATTAATTTCTACATCTCCTTCTTTTTCATAAGAATCAATAATTGATTTTTCTATTTTATCGTTTAAAATATTATTTTCTAAATCCTCCATGCGGGTCTCTTCTCTGGCAATCTCTACTTGTTTATTATTTATTTTTTGATAAAAAAAGTGCATTTTTGACTCTAATTCATGAACTTCTTTTTGCAAGTTAAATAAATACTGTCTTTTTTCTTCTTGATTTTTATTAAAATTAGATAACTTTTCTTCCAAAGAAACCAAAACTTCCTTGTTCTTGCTAATTTCTAAAAATAAATAATCCCTTTCTTTGGCAATAGCTTCTGTAAAAACAATATCTTTAAAATCAGAAATAAAGGAATTTGCTTTAATATCTTCTTCTAAATTTTCTAACTTAGCTTGATTTTTAGAATCACTTGATTTGATAAAATTAATCTTATTCTCAAGGTCAAGTAACTCATCTTTAAATTTTCTATATTCCAATTCTAACCCCCTTCTTTTTTCTTGCCAATTTTCTTTTTCTATTTTTATTTTTTCCAAATCTAGCTTGAAAGAAGAAACTTCTCCTACTATTTTTTCTAAATTTAAATTAACAACATCTTTTTCCTTTTTTAAATCATCTAAGCTCTGCTCTTTACTATTGGACTCTATTTTTTTATTAATTTCCAAAAATTCTCTTTCTAATTTATTCTTTTCGTTTTCTAATTGTTGTTTTTTATTTCTTAAAATTTGAATTTCCAACTTAAGATTATTGCGATCTTCAACTATTTTCTCTCTTTCATTTCTAAGATCAGCAATTTTTTTATTAACTCTCTCAATAGTGTTATCAAATTTTTGACCAGAAACAAAACTTAATAAATCGCTTAAATCATTTTTAATTTCTTGTATAATTTTCTGAAAAAGAGACAAGTCAGATGAGTTTTCAAAATTATTGATTTTTTTAATTAAATTGTTAATATCAGAATTTATTTTATTAACATTGCTAGGGTCAAAATCTTCTTTTATTTTCTTTAATTCAATTTCTAATTTTTCTATCTTCCCCAAAAGCTCACTTTCTTGCTCTGTTTTTGTAGAAAGTTTATCTTCTTTATTTTTTTCTTCAGGATTTAATAAGCTAATTTCTTCTGATAATTGAGAAATGGTTTTTTGAATATCGTTTTGACGAGAAAATAAAAATGATATATCAAAATTGCCCGATTTTTCAAGCCTTAACTCCAACAAAGCCTCTAATTTCATCAGTTCTTTTTGCAATTCGCTTTGTTTTACCTCGGACTCTGTCAATTTTTTCTCTAAATCACTTATTTCTTCCTGTTTTAAAAACTCGGTTGATAAAGAATCTAATCTTTCTCTTGCCTTCTCAGATTCTAATATTTTTTCTTCTTTTTCTTTAATTAAATATTCTAGCTCTTTGTCCTTTGTGTTTTGAGATCTTAAATTTTCCCAATCACTAATAAGGTTTTTCTGTTTTTCTAGTTTATTAAATTTGTCCCTGTGAAAAGATAAATTTTCTTGTAATTTTAAAAACTCATCATTAAGAGATGATTCTTGGTTTATTTTATCCACCTCACTTTTTTTATTTCTCAAAATTGCTTTTACCTTATCTTTCTCTTCTTCACTTTCTTTAATTTCTTTGCTCAAAGAATTAAGTTTTCCATTTATCTCCTGCCACAAAGAACCATAATAATTTGTTTGATGTTCTTTTAATTCTTTTTCTAGATTTTCTCTTTTTTTTAATTTACTGACTTGCCTAGTTAAACTATTTAAACGAGGCTCAATCTCGTTAAGAAGCATCTCAACTTGAGATAAGTTTTCCTGGCTTGTTTCTAGTTTTCCTAAAGACAAGTCTCTTTTAATTTGATACTGTTTAACACCAGTAGCTTCATCAAAAAAAGCTTTTCTCTCAGCTGGACTGGTGTTCAAGAAGTTTTCTACCATTCCCTGTCCAATAACACTATAAGTTTTTTGACCAAAACTAGCTTTAGCTAAAAAAATCTGGACATCACTTAAACGAACTTTATTATTATTAATAAGGTATTCACTGTTGCCATCACGATAAACCCTTCTAGTAATTACAATTTCAGGAAGCATTAAAAAAGAATCAACAACATCAACCTCCTTCTTATCTTCTTTTTTAGAGTCTTCTAAAGAATTTTTAGATTCGTCACTAATAACAAATTCTTTAAATTTAAAATTAGGATCTTGATTATTTAAAAACAAGGAAACTTCAGCAAAATTAAGTCTAGCCTTCTTATCTGAACCAACAAAAATAACGTCGTCACTCTTCTTGCTACGAAGCAATTTGGAACTTTGTTCTCCTAAAACCCAACGAATAGCATCAGCAATATTAGATTTACCAGAACCATTAGGACCAACCACAGAGGTTATGCCTCTTTTTTTACCATCAACCATACCAGAAAAAACCAACTTGTTTTTATTGGCAAAAGATTTAAATCCTTGTACTTCTAGTTTTTCTAAATACATAAAGACATCAATAAGGCTATTCATTAAAAACAGCTAACTTATTATAGACATTTTAAGAAACAAAATCAAATATTTTTTAAAAAAACAAAAGCGCTCATTTAAGAGGCGCCTTTATTTTTTGAAAAAAAACTATTTCTTTTTTGCAACTTTTTTTACAACTTTTTTTGCAACTTTCTTTTTAGCTACTGGTTTCTTTGCAACTTTCTTTTTAGCTACTGGTTTCTTTGCAACTTTCTTTTTAGCTACTG
>CAZNDY010000006.1:0-3496 GCA_964572055.1 uncultured Gammaproteobacteria bacterium | reverse complement strand
GTTTCTTTGCAACTTTCTTTTTAGCTACCTTTTTCATAATTTTAAAAAATTATTTATTGCTTAAAATAGGAACCGACCAATTCCTATATAATTTAAATCTAAGACAATTATAGCACAAAAAAAATAAAACAACAACAAAAATCAATGTTTATTAAAGTAAAAACTGTCACCAACCGAGATTTCATTATCATCACAAAAACCTCCTCTAAGCTCTAAAACTTTATCAACCGGAGTTGATGATTTATAAATAATATTTTGACTAAATTCTTCGAAAGATAAATTTTTATAAATTTTCACAATCTCATTTTCATCAATAAAAACAATATCAAGATTAAATTTCATATCTCTCATAACAAATGCTCTTATGTCTTTATTAAAAAACAAAAAAAGCATTCCAAAATCATCCGGGATACTCTCTCTGTGACTTAAACCTAAATATTTTTTTTCAGGAGAAACAGCCAACTCAACATTAATTTCTTTGTTTTTTATTTTTGAAACAACAACGTCTCCATCATTAAAATCAATTTTATCCACAGACTTAGACTCTAAAAACAAAAAAGCAAAGAAACAAAAAAAAAGAATAAACAAAAAGAATAAACAAAAAAATATTAAATTTTTATCTTTTATCTTTTTTTTAGACATTATTTTGTCTTCTCTTGATTAATTTAAAAATTTCCATTACCAACAAAACAGAAGAAGCTATTAGAAGCAAATAAAACCACTCTTCCAGTCTTATCTTTTGAGTCTGAAGAGCCTTGCTTAAAAAAGGATTATAAATAGCAAATACATGTAATAACTGAGCAGCAACTATTGCAAAAAGAATAAGCATGTTTTTCTTAAAAGAAATTTTAAAAATAGAAACAAACTCTGAGCGACAATTTAAGAGGTGAATATTTTGAAATAAAACCATCAACATTAAAAGAAAATTTCTCGCATGTATTTCTTCCCAGTTTAAAACATTAAGAAGGTAATACCAAACAACAAAAACAACAAGCCCAATAAACAAGCCCGAAATCAAGGTTTGCTGCGTCATTAGTTTGTCAAAAATATTTTCTTGAGGCGATCTTGGTGGTCTCTTCATAACACCTTTCTCACCAGCTTCAAAGGCTAAAGATATGTCTTGTATTCCATTAGTAACTAAATTTAACCATAAAAGTTGAGCAGCAAAAAAAGGAAGAGGTAAATTAAAAATAACTGCTAACAAAAAAATAAATATTTCAGCGGCGCCACTAGAAAGAACAAAATAAACAACTTTTCTAATATTATCATAAGCAAAACGACCCTCTTCTACTCCCCCAACAATCGAAGCAAAATTATCATCAACAACTATCATTGTAGAGGTTTCTTTAGCCACATCAGTTCCAGAGCCCATAGCCACTCCAATATTAGCTTGTTTAAGAGCTGGAGCATCATTTACTCCATCACCAGTCACAGCCACAAAATGACCCATTTTAACCAAAGCCTTTACTATCTTTAATTTTTGCAAAGGAGAAACACCAGCAAAAACAGTTGTTTTATTAATTAAATCAACAAATTTAGGAGTAGTTTCTAAATCAGCCGAACCAAGTTTATCTCCAGTTACAACTTGTTCTTTAGAATCAGCAATTCCTAATTCTTTAGAAATAAACAAAGCAGTAGCCGGGTGATCTCCAGTAACCATTATAACCTTTATTCCTGCTTCCTTACATTTTTCAACGGCTTGTTTAGAGTCTTTTCTTAAAGGATCTATAAAACAAACCAAAGAAAGAAAATTAATATTTTTTATT
Source organism: uncultured Gammaproteobacteria bacterium (assembly GCA_964572055.1). Lineage (GTDB taxonomy): Bacteria > Patescibacteriota > Patescibacteriia > Patescibacteriales > UBA12465. The sequence goes on along the minus strand of CAZNDY010000006.1, from coordinate 1,730 downwards.
TTTTTATCTTCAAATTTTTTAAAATCAAAATCATTTATATCTATTTTTCCATAAGCAACCGCTAAAACTCGATAACCCAAAGAAGCTAAGACTTCCCCTTCTTTTTTAATACTAGCTTTATCTAAAGAACTTGAAGACTCTAAAGTTCCAGCTTGAGAACAAAAATCAAGAACACGATTTACAGATCCTTTAACTGCCACTCGAACTTCTTCTGTTTTTTTATCTTTATAAATTTTAGCTGAAAATCTCTTTTCTGACTCATAAGGCACTCCCAATAAATGTTCAACTGAACTGTCTATTTCATCTAAAGAAATACCTGCTTTATATGCCATAGCCAGAAAAGCAACATCCATAGAATCTCCATGGTGATGCCAAACTTTTTTTGATCTCCATAACTTGGCTTCATTGCTTAAAACAGAATTTTTTATTATTTCAAAAACAATATTCTTATCTTCTTGATTAAATTCATCACCATAATCTAAGGACCCAATACCATTATATCCCTGTCCTGAAATATTAACTTTTTTAGAATTGGGAAGATAAATTAATTTAGCTGTTTGCTGATTAACAGTCAATGTTCCAGTTTTATCACTAGCTATCATAGTACAGGAGCCTAAGCCCTCTACCGCTGTTAATTGTCTAACAACAACATTTCTCTTTGACATCCTAGTTGTTGCTACAGATAAGGCTACAGTTAAAGCTACCGGCAAACCTTCTGGAATAGCTGAAACTGCCAAAGCCACAACCAAGAAAAAAACCTCCATTGGCTCTACTCCTTTCCAAATAGAAATAACTGCCAAAACAAGACAAAGAAACAAAATAATAAAAGAAACTTTTTTAGTAAAACTTTCCATTCTAATAATAAGAGGTGGTTTTGTTTTTTGAGAAGATGAAATAATATCAGCAATCTTACCAACTTCAGTATTCAAACCAGTTTCAATAACAACCCCCCAGGCACGACCAGAAATAACTGAAGCGCCAGCATAAGCAATATTACTTCTCTTATTAAGAGGTGTATCTTTTTTTAATTTTTCCAAGCTCTTACTAACCGCCTCTGATTCTCCAGTCAAAAAAGACTCATCAATTGATAAATTTTTACAATCAAACAATCTTAAATCAGCCGGTACCTTAGAACCAGACTCCAAAAAAACAATATCACCAACTACTAATTCTTCTGCATTAATATCTTTTTCAATTCCATGCCTTTTAACTCTAGCTTTTATTTTTAAAAGATTTTGTAAAGCAGCTGCATTTTTCTCAGCTTTATTTTCTTGCCAAGCGCCAATAATAGCATTAAAAACTATTGCCCCAAAGATAAAAGAAGCGTCTGTAAATTCTTTTAAAAATACAGAAATAATTCCAGCAAAAATTAAAACATAAATTAAAGGGTTTAAAAACTGACTAAAAAAAATAATAAAAATATTGGGGACCTTACGACTGGGAAGTTTATTTAAGCCAAACTCTTTTTGCCTTGTAAAAACTTCATGAGAATCAAGGCCATCTTTGTTTGATTTTAATTGCTCAAAAATAGCTTTAATTTCTAAAGAGTGCCAATCCATTTTTTTATCGTTTGTTTTATTTTCCATAAATTCTTTATTTAAAAAATTAACTTTCACTAACAAAATAATTTTCTTGAATATATTGTTGAAGCATTCTTTCTGTATTAAAATAAGAAGCATTTATGGCAATTGTATTTTGCATAGTTTCTTGCCATTTTTTAGGCACACCAT
>CAZNDY010000005.1:0-28133 GCA_964572055.1 uncultured Gammaproteobacteria bacterium | reverse complement strand
TAGTAAGGATAACTCATTCTAATTATGTTTTTAATAATAATGATTTTAAAGAAAAGGCTATCATTAATTATCAAGAGGGAAGACAAGAGTTATTGTCGGCAGATTTAAGTGAATTAAGTAAATTTAGAGAGAATAAAATTGATTCTAACAATAATGGTTTTTTAGAAAGAGTTGAATGTTCGGTTACTGGTAATTAGTCTTTGGTAAAAATTTTTAATCAAGAAAATAAATTAGTTGGAATATTTAGAGCTTTTCCTGATCAATTTAAATGTGGGGCTAAGGTTTCTGTTGGTGACATCGATGGTGATGGTCAAGCAGAAATAGTTACACTCCCAGATTGGGGTGGCCCACATGTTCGTATTTTTGATTTTTTTGGCAATCTAAAATATGAATTTTTCGCTGGAGATAAAAAAAATAGATCTTTCTATGATTTAAATTTGAGAGATATTGATGGTGATGGTCAAAAAAAAGAAATATTAATAGCAACATATTAAAATAACTTAGTCAAATTTTTAATAAAAACATCTTATTTTAAAGCCTTTTTCAGGTATTGACATTTTTTTTAATATGTGATATACTTATCAGTTAAGTTTGATTTTTTATTCAAAATAAATTTTAAAAATTTAAATAAAAAAATATGAAAAATTTTAAAAAAATAGCCTTATTTCTAGTTTTGTTGGGAGGTGTTGTTTATTTAACCTCAATTCCAGCCAAAACCAAGGTTAAATCTTATTATTCTGGTGATGCTATTAATTATGAACAAGACTTAATTGTAGCCTCAACTGATAGTGAATATTTGGAGATTTTTAGATTAGAAGATGATGGTCTAAAAAGAAAAATGTATTGGCGTCCTTTTGATTCTCGATTTAATAAGGATGATAGTTTTTATGGAGTTAAGTTAAATATTGAAAACGGACGTTTGTATGCTTATGTTATTTCTGGTTTTACTATTTATAAGTATGACATTTCCAATTTAAATAGTTATGAATTGGTTAAAGAAGTGAAAAATACTTATTGGGAATGGTATAATCGAATTGATAAATTCGGTGATAACATTGTAACTATTAGTGCCAAAGGGGTTAAGGTTTGGAGTAGTAATTTAGAGGTTATAGATTCTTATGTTCTTGAAAATGACACTCCATACAATATTTCTAGTGGTGGTCATCCAAGTTTAATTTTTAATTTAGTTGAAAAAAATAATGAAAGAGAGATATCTGATAAGGGAGAGAGAAAAATAGCCGATAGATTGCAATTAAATTTTTATGGCGATAAAAATAATCGTGGAATATATTATGATTCTTATGATAATCATATTTATTTTGCTGATGATTTGTCGGTTAAAAAAGTTGGCCTAAACGGATCTTTAAAAGCAACCTTTGAGCACTTAGGTTATCCAGGCTACGATGTTCACTCTTCTGGTAATGAGTATTTATACTTTTCTAATGGTTTAGGTGTTGTTAAAATTAGAAAATCAGATATGAGTGTTGTTACTTCCTTGAGAACAGGTGGTGTTGTAGCTGAAGAAGGTTGGGCTATGGGTTTAAAAGTTGTTGCTACTTATGATGGTGACAGAATTACTGTTTTTAATAATTCTAGTATTTTAATTTTAGATTCAAATTTAGATGTTTTGGGTTATTTTAAAGCTGGTCAGGATGATAAAGTTTATCCAAAGGAAAATTTGTATTTAAATTTAAGCTCCCCAGTTGTTGACAGTGGAACTCAATTTGAAATAAGTGGTGGCGGTTATTTACCAAATGAAAAATTAGTAATTGAATTTTATAATCAAAAGATAGAAGTTTCAGCTGATGCCGATGGTCGTTTTAATAAAATTTTAAACGGACCAAGCTTGCAGGAAAGTTCTTCTAGAAATAGAGTAACAACTCAAAGTGTTAGAAATGGCTTTGATGTTAATAATATTTCAGAAAAAACAGATGTTAAAGTTAGTGGTAAGGATTCTAAGTTAACATATAGTATTAGTTTAGAAGTTCAAGAAACAGTTTTAAAATAATAAAATAAAAACAAAGATATGGATTTAAGTAGTTTATTAAAACAAAAAAGACAAACCTTGCTTTCTATTTTTTTAATTTTTTTAGTTATTGGATCTGCTTTTGTTTTATTGCAAGAATTTAAGTTTGGAACAAAATCAAAAATATTAGTTATTCAAGAAGGCTATGGTCGAGTTGACCCCTATGCTGTTTCTAGGTCAGTTGAATATTTATCTGATTTATTTTCTCGAGTTATATATTCTAATTCTTTTTTTAGTCTTGTGGTTAGCTCTGATTTTGATATTGAGGAAAGTTATTTTGGTGAAGATGCTACAAAACAAATGAAAAAATGGAAAAAAACAATTAGTGCTAAGGCTGTTGAAAATTCTGGCATAATTAATATTAATATTTACCATCCAGACGCTAGTCAAGCCAAGCAGATTGCTTTAGCTGTTAATCATATTTTAATAACTCAAAACCAAAATTATCAAGGTTTAGGTGATTCTGTTAAAATTAGTGTCTTGGATCAGCCAGTTGTCTCTAAATATCCAGTTAAACCAGATTTATTTTTTAATTTATTATTTATTTTTGGTTTGAGTTTGTTGTTTGGCTTAATCTATATTTATGTTTTTCCTGAAGAAAGATATGATTTAAATTTCTTTGTTTCTAAAAACAAAAATAGGAGAAACCTTGAAAATAGAAATAATAATAAAAGGGAAAATGTTTCAGCTTTAAGCAAGCAGAATATAGCTATGGATGAAAATAGAGATAAGATGGAAAAAAACATGGAAATTGACGAAGGAGAAGATGATGATGATTCTGGTAGTATTGACAATGTTTTTTAAGGTATTGACAATATTATTAAATTGTTATATAATATAAGGTTCTTTGAAAAATATTCTCTTGAAGTTAAACAATTAAAAGTTATTGAATTTCGATGATTTTTAATTGTTTAACTAAAACACAGGAGAATCAAATCATGAAAAAACTGATTAAAATCTTAGCATCGACGCTATTATTAGCGCTCGTTTCATTTACTATTTCAGCGCAATCTACTCGTTTTAATTTGAGTTATAGTTATTATAACTCATTTAACTCAGAAATTAACGTCATAAACGACGCGGACACGATTCCTATGTCCAAAAGTGGCAAGGGTCATTTAAACAGAATCCACGCCAATTTGTTTTTTGAAGACAATTTTGCTCCCGGTGTTTTTTTCGGAATTTCAGCTGAAGTTCAGCAGAAAAATATTGGGAAAATAACAAACGATTGGACAAGCGGTGATTACGACCATCGCCTGCTTTATGGCTATGACTATGCCTTGGGTGCCGTTGTTAAATGGGACGAGATTCCCATTAATATTGAAACTGAAGCAAATTTAGGCGTTTCATTGCTCTATCAGAGTCATGAAATAAATTGGCTTTCTCGAGAAAATGACAACCAGGCTGTTTTGCTTGATTACAAGCGATTTGGCGTTGGATTAAACCTTGGCATGATAATGTCTCGACCAAGTTACAATAGTAGGTGGTTGCCAAAAGGGGATTTTGCTTTCAAGTTTGCTTATTTCCCAGAGGAAGTAATGGGAGGAAATCACTTAGCTTATACTGGTGAAATAAATCTAAATCTTGTGAAAATATTGCAAGGTGACAGATTTTACCTTTCTCCAACAGTAGGATTTTCCGTTGATGAAGTACAGCAAATCTCATTAGGCTTTTCTCCTTTTATTGCTGGAGGTTTGTCGCTTTCCTTAAACGAATGGCGAGCTGATTTTATCAAAGTTTATTACCAGAAAAGAATATATCAAGAAGTTGTGCCGAATTACACTCTTGATGGAGTATTTTTTTCTGTTAACATAGGAGCTTTATTCTATAGATAAAAAAACTCTCCTGTGTTGAAAAGGAGGTCTTCAAAAGCCTCCTTTTTTCTTTTTAATAATTATTTTTATATAAAAAACATCCCCAGAAGGGATGTTTTTTGAAAGAAAAAAGGAATTTTATTATAAAACGTTAACAACCTTTTTACTAACCATTCTGCCATCAAATTTTTTCATTTTTCTAGTTTGAAATTTTACTTTTCCTGGTTTTAGAGAAAATAATGTATCATCACTACCTTTACCAACATTTTCTCCTGGAACATATTTTGTACCTCTTTGTCTGATTATTATTGAACCAGTTTTAGCTGATTGTCCATCAGCTAATTTTACGCCTAATCTTTTGCTCTGGGAATCTCGGCCTAACGCGGTTGATCCTCCAGCCTTTTTATGAGCCATATAGTTTAAAAATCATTTTAAATAAAAAAACAGATAAAATGACTTATCATTAATTTTATACCTATTTAAATTATACTTATTAAATATAACAAAACTAGTTTTACTTGTCAATATTCATTAATTCTATTATAATAGTGATGTAGAAAATATTTTAATTTTTTAAAAATCAATGTTTTTTATCCTTGATTTTTATTCTTAATTTTATGTCAATTAAAGTTGATCAAAGCAAATGTGTTGGTTGTGGTATGTGTGTTAACATGTGCCCCAAAGTTTTTAAAATGAATTCAGCTGGAAAATCAGAGGTTATTAGTCAGCAAGATCTTGATTGTGCTAGAAATGCAGCTAACAGTTGTCCAGTTGAAGCTATTAAAGTTGAATAATTTTATGGCTGAAGATTTAATTAATAAAATAGAGCAGGGAGTAAATAAAAGTGAAAAAGATTATTTTGATTCTCGAGAAAAAACAAACGAAGATCAAGAATCTTTTGATATTGGTTTTGAAAAAAATGAAGATTTAGCAGAAAAATCTTTTGAAAAACAAGAAGAGTTTACAAAACCCGGTGAAGGCTTTTCTTCTGATCCAGCTTCAGCAACTATTGTAAATAATCAAAAAAAAGAAAGGGAAGTTAAAATAGAAGAAATATTGTCAGTTGGCTTAGATGATATTTTTTTAAATTTATCTCCTCAAAAACAAGAAGAATTTAAAGTTGAGGGAGAAAAAGCTGTTTCCAAAATTAGTATTTTGCTTGATAAAGCTAAAATTAATGTAGAAAAAGTTATTGATATTATAAAAAAATGGTTATCAATAATTCCTAAGGTTAACAAATTTTTTTTAGAACAAGAAGCTAAAATAAAAGCTGACCAAATAATAAAATTGAAAAAATAATTTATGAATAACATTCAGAGTATTGATTTAAAAACAATTGAATCTTCTGGTTTTTTTTCTTCAAATTATCTTTATTTAACACTTTTTTTTATAGGTGTTTTTTTGCTTTTTTTATTAATTCGTCTTTTTGTTAAATATTATAGTGTTAGAAGTAAAAATTCTAATCAACTTATTTTTTTAGTTAGACTTCCTAAGGAAAAACCAAAAGAACAGGAAAGAGGAGAGAGTTTGCAACAACTACAAGAGGAAATAGCTAAGGGCGAAACTATTTTTGCTAGTATTGGTGGTTTAAGGGCTCAAAGAGGTTTGACTGCTTGGTTTTTTGGTAGAAATGATAATTTTTCTTTTGAAATTGTTTCTAATAAAAATAAAATATCTTTTTATGTTACGACTCCAAAAGAAAAAGCTCTCTATATAGAACAACAAATTCATGCTCATTATCCAGAGGCTTCAATAGAAGAGGTTGATGATTATAATATTTTTAATGCTCAAGGTTATGTTTCAGCTGGTTATTTGCAAGCTAAAAAGAGTTTTATTTTTCCTTTTTTAGATTACAGTGAAATGGATTCCGATCCAATAAATTCTTTGATCAATGTTATGTCAAAACTTGACTCGGATGAAAGTATTGCTGTCCAATATGTGGTTAGAAGCGCTAAAAAAGGATGGCATATTAAAGTCAAAGAAGCTGTTTTGAGAGCTTATAAAAACCAGGATGTCAGTGAAATTTTTAGAATTAGCAACAATTCTTTTCATAATGCTATTAATTTTTTTATTTATGATATTTTATTGGGAATGTTTGATATGGGTAGGCCAGAAAAAAAGGATGGGGAAAATTCCAATAAAAAAGAATTAACAGAGAAAGAAAGGGAGATGCTTAAAAAGATGGAAGAAAAAAATTCTAAAGCTGGATTAGATGTTAATTTGAGAGTGGTTGTTAGCGCTAAAACAAAAGAAAAGACTCAGATGTATTTTGAAAATATTTCCAATGCTTTTAGTGAGTATAATTATTACGAATACGGTAACTCTTTTAAAAAAGTAATTAAAAGTGGACAAGAAGATATTATTAATAATTTTATTTATCGACATTTTATTGATAAGCAAAGTTTTTTGTTAAACACTGAAGAATTAGTTTCTATGTACCACTTCCCATTGTCTCATACTGAAACACCCAACATTGATTGGCTAACATCTAAAACTGCTGCCGCTCCCAGTAATCTTCCTAAGGAGGGGGTTCTTTTGGGATTTAATCTTTTTAGAGGTATTAAAACTGATGTTAGAATTAAAAAGGTTGATCGTCGTCGTCACATGTATATTATTGGTAAGTCTGGAACTGGTAAATCTGTCTTGCTTAATAATTTAGCTATTCAAGACATACAAAATGGCGACGGTGTTTGTGTTATGGATCCTAATGGTGATTTAATTGAGGATATTTTAAATAGAATTCCACCTGAAAGAGCAGAAGATGTTATTATTTTTTCTCCTTCAGACACAGAAAGACCTCTTGGTTTAAATTTATTGGAATATGATGAAAGGTATCCAGAGCAAAAAACTTTCGTTATCAATGAAATGATTGGTATTTTTGATAAATTGTATGATTTAAAAGCAACTGGTGGTCCAATGTTTGAACAATACATGAGAAATGCCTTGCTTTTGATTATGGATAGCCCAGAAACAGGTTCGACTTTGATGGAAATTTCAAAAGTTTTGGCTGATGAAGATTTTAGAAGAATGAAGCTTAGAATGTGTAAAAATCAGACTGTAGTTGATTTTTGGCAAAAAGAAGCTGAAAAGGCCGGAGGTGAAGCAGCTCTTGCTAATATGGTTCCTTATATCACTTCTAAATTAACACCTTTTGTTTCTAATGACATGATGATGCCGATTATTGGGCAGCAAAAAAGTGCTTTTAATTTTAGAGACTTGATGGATGGCCGTAAAATATTAATGGTTGACCTTCCTAAGGGAGCTATTGGAGAAACTAACGCTTACTTATTAGGTATGATTATTGTCGGCAAGATATTAATGGCAGCTCTTTCTCGAACTGACATGCCAGCTGAAGAAAGAAAAGATTTTTATTTATACATTGATGAGTTTCAAAATTTTACAACTAATTCTATTTGTCAAATACTATCCGAGGCCAGAAAATACGCTTTATGTCTTAATATAGCCCACCAATATATTGGTCAGCTTAGTAAAAATCAAGACTCTCAAATTAAAGATGCTGTCTTTGGTAATGTTGGAACAATGGTTAGCTTTAGAGTTGGTTCAGAGGACGCTGATTTTTTGGTTAAAGAGTTTGGCCCAGTGTTCAACGAATATGATTTAGTTAATGTTGGTAGGGGTGGTTTTGCTAAATTATTAGTAGATGGACAGGGAACTAGGCCTTTTTCTTTACAAACTATTTGGCCTTTAATGGGTGAATTTAGACAAGGAATGTCTCAAAATATTAGGCAACTTAGTCGTTATAAATATGGCCAGGATAGAAATATAATTTTAAGGGAAATTGCTAATCGTCGAACTGATTAACTATGTCTATTATTTTTCAATTAAAAGCTTTAATATTGGGGGTGGTACAGGGTTTTACTGAGTTTCTGCCAATATCTTCAACTGCTCATCTTTTAATATTTGCTAAATTTTTAAAGTTAGAGCTTAGTGATTTTGTTAAAAGCTTTATTATCATAATTCAATTTGCCTCTATTTTAGCTGTTGTTTTTTTGTATTGGAAAAAAATAATTAATAATTTTTTTGTTTATTTTAAAAAATTATTTATAGCTTTTATTCCAACTGCTATCTTAGGGTTAATTTTTTATAAAATAGTAAAAAACTTTTTGCAAGAAAGTTTTTTAATTATCTCCCTCTCTTTGTTTTTAGGGGGAATACTAATGATAATTTTGGAAAATTATTATTATCAAAAAAAACAAAATACAAATCTTGAAAATAAAAAAGATTTAAATCTTGACCCAATAAAAGAAATAAATTACAAAAATTGTTTCTATATTGGCTTATTTCAAGCGATAGCTATGATTCCAGGTGTTTCCAGGTCAGCTGCTACTATTTTTGGTGGTCTCCTCTTAGGACTTAGTCGTCAGGCTATAGTTGAGTTTTCTTTTTTATTAGCAATACCAACCATGGCTGCCGCCACTGGATTAGACTTAATAAAAACAGGTTTAAGTTTTCAGAAAAATGAAATTATATTTTTAATTATTGGTTTTTTAACTTCTTTTGTTGTGGCTATGTTTTCGATTAAATTTTTATTAAAATTTATCAAAAAAAGCGATTTTAAGCCTTTTGCATGGTACAGAATACTTGTTGGTTTATTGACTTTTTTATTTTTTTTAATTAAGATGTAGTGTAAAAACTGTAATTTAAAAACCAAATATTATGAAAAAAATCAATTTTTCCGATTGGACTTTTGCTTTTGATTTTGATGGAACTTTAGCTAATACAACCATGATTGGCGTTGATAGGATTAATTATATTTGTAAAAAAATAAAATTAGATTCTAATAAAATTCCAGATAAAATGATTTTTAGAGACCTTTGGGGCTTGCCCTATAAAGATTTAATTAATATTATAGCCGAAAAATTTAACTGGTCTGATGCTGATTATGATAATTTTTGGAAGGAAGATTTTACTTACATTAATCCTAGGCCAAAAAAATTTGTCTCAATTGATTCTGCCTTGAATTATCTTTACGATATTGGAGTTGAACTAGCTATTATTTCTAGCAGGGAAAAAGAGTCTATTATTGAACTAGCTCCATTTTGCGGTATTAATTTAAATTTTTTTAAATATATTCAGGGCAATAATTGTCATGAACATATCAAACCCGATCCCAAAGTTTTTAATCCTATTAAAAATCATTTACAAGAAAAGGGAAGGGATATAAACAAATTAATTTATATTGGAGATACGGTTAATGCTGATTATGAAGCAGCTAAAAGAATGGGCTTAAAGTTTGTAGCTATATCTTCGTCTTTTATGTCTACTCCGGCTGATTTTATAATGGCCGGTCTTAACAGGGAGATGATTTTTAACAATCCTGCCGATTTATGTATCAATGCCGATAAAATAATAAGGTTCTATAGTTAAAATCAATTTTAACTGATTTCAAAAAACCGCCCTAAGGAGCGGTTTTTTTATTTTCTTTATTTTCTTTTTATTTTAAATATTAACTTTTATACCTTTGCCCATAGTTGAATTTAAGCTAACATTCTTAATATAAACACCCTTAGAAGATGATGGTTTAGCTTTTTTTATAGCATCTAGCAAGGTATTAAAATTTTCTTCTAGATCCTTTTTGTCAAAGCTAACTTTTCCGATAATAGCATGAACATTACCAGTATCATCGTTTTTAAAGCTAATTTTACCCTTTTTTAACTCTTCAACTGCCTTAGCTGGATTATTAGTAACTGTTTCATTTTTAGGAGAAGGCATCAAACCTCTGGTTCCTAAAATTTTAGCAATTTTAGCTAAATTTTTCATCATGTCAATTTCAGCAATAGCAATGTCAAAATTAGTTTTTTCACTTTTTTTAATTTCCTCAATTAATTCATCTCCACCAACTAAATCGGCTCCAGCCTCTTTAACTTCTTTTTCTTTAGCAGGAGATACGAAAGCAGCTACTCTAACAGTTTTTCCTGTTCCATTTGGCAGACTAACAGCTGATCTTACTTGTTGATCTCCTTTCTTGTTATCAATTCCTAAGCGAAAATGAACTTCTATAGAAGCGTCAAATTTAGCTTTGTGATTAGCTTTGCAAATTTCAATAGCTTCAGCAATTGAATAAGATTTTTCTTTATCAAAATTTTCCATATTTTTTGTGGTAATATCGAATAAAATTCTCCCACAATTAATTATAATTATTTTACTTCAACTCCCATTTGTCTAGCTGTGCCAGCAATAATTTTCATAGCAGCTTCTAAATCTTCTGTATTTAGGTCTGACATTTTTAATTTAGCTATCTCTGCTAGCTGTTCCTTGCTAATAGAAGCCACTTTTTGACTTAATGGTTTTCCTGATCCTTTCTGAATTTTAGCGATTTTTTTAATCAACTCAGATGCTGGAGGTGATTTCATTATAAAATCAAAAGTTCTATCTTCGTAAACACTAATTTCCACCGGAGTTACTTCTCCCATCCTATCTCTACTAGCATCATTAAATTTAGAACAAAAATCCTGGATATTTAAACCATGTTGTCCTAAAGCTGGGCCAACTGGAGGGGCAGGATTAGCTTGACCAGCTGGAATTTGTAATTTTATTTTGGTTAATAATTTTTTAGCCATATTTTTAATTTATATGATTTGAGAAGCAAACTCTTAGGAGTTTCAAATCTTTATATTTTTTTAATTTGTAAAAAGTCTAATTCAACTGGAGTTTCCCTACCAAACATAGAAACATTTACTTTTATTTTTCCTTTAGACTCGTCAATATTAATAATTTTGCCTTCAAAGTTTTTGAATGGACCATCTGTAATTTTCACAGTTTCTCCTTCAATAACATCAATTTTAAATTTCGGCTCTTCCACTCCCATTCTTTTCATTAAACCCTGAACCTCTTTATCGCTAATTGGGGTAGGGACTGTTCCAACACCAATAAAACCAGTAACATTTGGAGTATTTCTAACTATATACCAGGATTCATCAGTCACTATCATTTCAACTAAAACATATCCAGGAAATATTTTCTCTTCAATAACTTTTCTTTTGCCATTTTTTATTTTTATTTTTTTTTCGGTTGGGACCAATACATTAAAAATTTTATCACCAGCATCAAGCGTTTCTATTCTTTGTTTTAAATTGTGAGCAACATTTTCTTCGTAGCCGGAGTAAGTATGAAGAACATACCATTTTTTGCCTTGGTCTAAATTTTGTTTAGCCATATTTGTTATTTAATTAAAAATTCTAAACCTAAATTAAAAATGAAATCAAGTCCACCTAAAAAAGCGGCTGTTGCCAAGCTAACACCTATAACTAGTAAAGTATAGTTATAAGTTTCTTTTTTTGTGGGCCAGCTTACTTTCTTTAATTCAACTATTGAATTCTTTATATAATCGCTAAATTTACTCATATTTTTTAAATTAAAAAAGCCTTATTTTGGCTGTGATTCAATAATAACAAAGAGAAAAACAAAAGTCAACACTTTTTTATTGATTTTTTTATATTGATATAGTATTATTAACTTAGTTAATACAATAAAATATTATATTAAATATGGTTAGTCCTAATTTGACAAAAAAGAAGGAAAGTGGTTTTGACATAGACATCGATATAAAAAGACTCTTTCAAATGGTTTATGTTAAAAAAAATAATTTAGATAAATCTAAAAATAAGGAAGCTAATATTAGTGTTTCTACCATGGGCTCTAAATTGGCTTTTTTTTATGAAAAAATTAGAAATGCAGTTGATTATGATGAAGATTATTTGCTTCGAAAAAATGCTATTAAAAGAATTTTAAAAAGAAAAATATTAATTGAAGGTTTAATTAAGAAATCAGAAAGTGAAGATATCTCTTCTCATTTATTAACGGAACTTATACAAGCAGGTTATTTGCCTAATAATTCTATTCCAGAGAAAAAAATTTATGATATTGCAGAAATAATAAATAAATACATTAAATTAAAATATTACAGCTTTCAGAAAGAAAGTTTGTTTGCTATTTTATCTGAGTCTTTTGGCTTTAGAAATAAAAGAAAAAGAACCAGTAGGGCTAAGAAAATTTTGCTTAATTGGGTTATATCTTTAGCAGCGGCTGAAATAGAGGAAAATTTATCAGACGATCCGGTTAGAAAAGAGATGCTTAATGAAATGTTTGAAATTTTAAAGGACAACATTAAGTTGCCCAGGGATCTGCCTTTCGAAAATGATTTAGAAATTCAAATATATTTAAGTATTTGCAGAAACTTTCTTAAATATGATGATGATTTGTTAAATTTAATAGCTTTTAAATACTATAACAAAAACTGGAAAGAAGCGAGTGATGATAAGATAATCAAAGTTTCAGAAAAAATTGACAAGCTTTATTTAGCTGTTTCTAATCAATTAAAACATCCCCTAATCAAACAAATAGACAAGATATCTAAGTCTTATTCCTTATATTTTTCTATTTTACACGAAGCCATAGAAGAAAACCCCTTAAAAGTTTATGAGTTTGCTTTAAATAATTATAAAGCTTTTATTAGTTTTATTAAAGAAATTAGTCAAAGAAGGTACAGAAAGATTAAAAAGAAATTATGGTCTTCTGGCTGGAGGAGTATAATTTATATTTTTTTAACTAAATCTATTTTTGTTTTTGCCTTAGAAATTCCTGCTATAAAATTTTTTGGAGAAGAGTTAAATACTATTTCTTTGGCAATAAACGTTTCCTTTCCGGCTGTTTTATTGTTCATAATAATTCTCTTTACCTGGAGTCCAGCCAAAGAAAACGAAAAGAAGATTTTAGATGGTATAGAAGAAATTGTTTTTACCGAAAAAAGACAAAAATATTCAATGGTATTAAGAAAACCAGCCAAAAGAAGTTTTTTTATGGATTTTATATTTAATCTTTTATACATTAGTGGTTTTTCAATAACTATTTACTTAATTATCAAGGGACTTGCTATTATTGATTTTAACTGGGTTAATATAACTATCTTTTTGTTTTTCTTAACCTTTGTTAGTTTTTTTAGTTTTAGAATTAAAAGAGAAATTAAAAGGTTTATAATCATTGAACATCGTGAAAATTTTCTTAGTTTTCTTTTTGATTTTTTCTATATGCCAATAGTTGCCGCGGGAAAATTTTTATCTGATAATGCCTCCAAGATAAATGTTTTTATTTTTGTCTTAGATTTCATAATTGAAGTTCCTTTCAAAGTTTTTGTGGAAATTTTTGATGATTGGGTTAAATATGTAAAAGAGAGAAAAGAAGATTTAATTAATTAGTTTATGAGTTTATATTTGGTGGCTACTCCAATTGGAAATTTAGAAGACATAACCCTTCGAGCTTTAAGAGTATTAAAAGAATCTGACTATATTCTGTGCGAAGATACTAGAGTTGGAAAAAAACTATTGGATCATTATGAAATAAAAAAACCTTTAATCTCTTTTCATCACCATAGTTCAGATAGTAAATATAGAGAAGTATTGTCTTTACTTAAAAAAGGACTTAATTTGTCCGTAATTAGTGATGCTGGCACACCAGGAATATCTGACCCTGGTGGTCTTTTGGTTGATTATATTAGAAAAAACGATCCCGATATTTTTATTGAACCCATACCAGGTGCCTCGGCTTTAACAACGGCCATCTCTGTTTCTGGTATAAAAATTGATAAATTTATTTTTTTTGGTTTTTTACCACACAAAAAAGGAAGGCAAAAAATGTTAGAAGAGATTATTTCAAGTAAGTATCCAGTAGTTTTATTTGAATCAAAACATAGAATATTAAAACTTTTAAAGGAAGTAAATACTTTTAATACTGTAAAAAAAATAATAATTTTTAGAGAGATTAGCAAGATTCACTATAGTTTTTATGAAGGATCATCCCTGGAGTTATTAAACAGATTTGAAGAGAGAAAAGATTCTCTAAAGGGAGAGTTTGTAGTTATTATTTATTAATATTAATAATATGATTGACATTATTCTTTTAGTTTTTTTATCGATGTTTGTTATTTATGGCTTTTATCTTGGCTTAGTTAAAATGGCCTTAAATTTATTGGCCTCTATCTTAGGAATAATTTTATCTATAAAATTTTACGAAGTTTTCTTTGATATTTTTCCTTTTCTTGGCTTTGGCTCTAGTGGACTTGGCAAGGTTATTTCTTTTATAGTTGTTTTAAGCATTATTTCTTTCGTTTTAAGTTATGGCTTTAAATTGTTAGCAAAAGTTTTAAAGATAATAACCTCCTTGCCAATAATTTCTTTTTTCAATAGATTAATTGGTGGTTTTTTTGGATTATTTCAGGGTTTATTTATTATTGGTGCGATTTTATTTGTTCTGTCTCATTATGCCTTCTTGGATAAATTTTTAAACCTTATTGTTGCTAATTCTGAAATAGCTCCAGTATTTATCAAAGCTGTTTATTGGTTAAAACCATTTTTACCAGAAGCTCTTGAAATATTACAATCAGCTCTTATTTAAATAATCAAATAATGTTTGCTAAAAAAATTTTTTTTGATTAAAATAATGGAGTTGATTGTTTGTTTTTAAAAATAATTTTAAATTAAATATTATGAATAAAAAAAATAATAAAAAAAAGATTTTTAAAAAAATCTTATATTGTTTTTTGTTTGTTTTTTTGTTGTTTTTAACTTTTTTGAGTGGTGCTAGTTTGGCCGTTAAAAATAATGTAATCAAAAAAGTAGCTGAAAAAAATGTTGTTTTTCTAGGTCAATTATCTGGAAAGTATAGTACTGTTGATAATCAAATAGCTCAAAATATTGATTTTGATTTGTATTGGGATGTTTGGGATTCGGTAAAAGAATACTATGTTGATAAGGGGCAAATTACAGACAAGCAACTTTTCTATGGCTCTTTAAAGGGTTTGGTTAGTTCCTTGGATGACCCTTATTCTGAATTTATGAACCCTGAACTTACCAAAGAGTTTGAAGAAGATATGTCTGGGTCTTTTGAGGGTATTGGCGCTGAAATTGGAATTAGAGATGGAATCTTGACTGTTATAGCACCTCTTGAAGGCACACCGGCGCAAAAAGCTGGCTTAATGTCTGGAGATAAAATATTGGAAATAAACGGTGAAAGCACTGAAAATATGAGCATTGATCAGGCTGTTAATAAGATTAGAGGTCCAAAGGGCACAACAGTTACTTTAAATGTATTTAGAATTGGGTTAGAAGATTTTAAAGATATAGAAATAACTAGAGATACTATAGTTATAAAAAGCGTTTCCCTGGAGATTCTGGAAAATAATATTTATTTAATTAAAATAAATGCTTTTAATAGTGATACTGAATATCTTTTTTTAGATTTTGCTAAACAAGCTTTTGAAAACAAAGCTAAAGGTGTTATTATTGACTTAAGAAATAATCCAGGTGGTTATTTAGAAACCTCAGTTAGTGTTTTAGGTGAGTGGATTAACGGAGATATAGCTTTAATAGAAAAATTTACTGATGGTAATGAAATGAAATACATTGCTGAAGGTAATAATTATTTAAAAGAAATACCAAGTATTGTTTTAATTAATTACGGAAGTGCTTCAGCTTCTGAAATAGTTGCAGGATCCCTTCAAGATCATGGCAAAGCTACGATTATTGGTGAAAAAAGTTATGGCAAGGGATCGGTTCAAATGGTTAAAAACATCAAGGACGGTTCATCTATCAAAATCACAATAGCTAAATGGTTAACACCTAAGGGCCAAGATATTAACAAAGAAGGAATAACACCAGATGAATTAGTTGAATTAAGCTTGGAAGATTTTGAACAAAATATTGATAGCCAGTTAAATAGAGCAATTGAGATATTAAATCAATAATTAAGATAAATATTATGAAAAAAACAAAAACTAAATTTATTTTTGTAGTTGGTGGGGTGATGTCAGGAGTTGGCAAGGGTGTAACAACTTCATCAATAGCTCAAATATTGTCTAATAAGGGTTATAGCGTTAGCGCCATTAAAATGGACCCTTATATTAATGTTGACGCTGGAACTATGAATCCAGTAGAACATGGTGAAGTTTTTGTGACTGAAGATGGTGATGAAACTGATCAAGATATTGGAAACTATGAAAGATTTTTAAATAAAAATATTTATAAAGAAAACTACATGACGACTGGTCGTGTTTATCAATCAGTTATTTCTAAAGAAAGAAATTTGAGCTATGAAGGCAAATGTGTTCAAGTTATACCCCACATTCCGATGGAAATTAGAGATAGAATAAAAAAAGCGGCTGAGAAAAATAAAGCTGAAATAATGGTAATTGAAATTGGTGGTACTGTTGGCGAATATGAAAACTTATTATTTTTAGAGGCAGCCAGGGTAATGAAGTTAAAAAATCCAGAAGATGTTTTATTTGTTATGGTTTCTTATTTGCCAATTCCAAATAAGATAGGTGAGATGAAAACCAAGCCGACCCAACATGCTGTTAGAAGTTTGAATACAGCTGGAATACAGCCAAATTTTATAATAGCTAGATCAGAAAAAGAAATTGATGATGTTCGTCGTGGAAAAATTGCTATTCATTGTAATGTTTCCAAAGAAGATGTTATTGCTGCTCCTGACATAGATTCAATTTATGAAATTCCAGTTAATTTTGAAAAAAATAATTTTGGTAACAAAATATTAAAAAAATTGAATTTAAAATCGAAAAACACACTAAAGGGCAAAGAAAATTCAAAAAAGTGGATGGAAATGATCAATAATATAAAAAACCCTCAAAAAGAAATTAAAGTAGCTATTGTTGGCAAATATTTTGCCACTGGCGATTTTTCTTTAAGTGATTCTTATATTTCTGTTATTGAAGCTATTAAACATGCTGCTGCTTATAATAAGGTAAAAGTTAATTTAGAGTGGATTGGAACCGAAGATATAGAAAAAAATGGTTTAAAATCTCTAAAGAACTTCGCTGGAGTAATAGTTCCTCAAGGATGGGGAAGTAGGGGTTCTGAAGGAAAAATAGAAACAATTAAATACTGCCGAGAAAATAAAATACCTTATTTTGGTCTATGTTATGGAATGCAAATGGCGGTTATTGAATTTGCTAGAAATGTTTGCGGCCTTAAGGACGCAACTTCTGAAGAGATAAATCCTAAAAGTAAAAACAAGGTTATTCATATCATACCTGAACAGGCAGAATTAATTGAGAAAAAAGGATACGGTGGCACTATTCGTTTAGGCGCTTGGCCATGTAAAATGATTAAAAATACTCAACTAGAAAAAGCTTATTCTAAAATGGGGTTTAAAGATATTATTAATGAAAGACATCGACATCGCTATGAATTTAATAATGATTATAAAGATCTTTTTGAAAAAAAAGGATTAATTGTGTCTGGTACATCACCGGATGGACAAATAGTAGAATCAATAGAAATAAAAAATCATCCTTTTTTTGTGGGTGTTCAATTTCATCCTGAATATATTTCTCGACCACTAGCACCACATCCTTTGTTTGTAGAATTTGTAAAAATATTAAAAAATTTAAAATAGTTTTATATAAGACATATAAATAAAAGAGGGAGCTTAAAAATGCTCCCTTTTTTGTTTTCGGGTTAATAAGTTTGAAAACTTATCATATTGTCTTGACCATTATCATTAGTCAATCCATGCCTTAAAAACCAGATCCAATTTTGACCACTTCTTCTCGCTAAATTATACTTGAGAGTGTGACCTTCTTCAGACCGAATTGTATAATAAATGTAACCGTTTTCGATGCTGCTTATTGTATAAGTGGCATCATTGTTAACATTTTCATAAATTGTCGTTCCTTCTGGACCGACGTGAGGGATTGCAAAAGACTCAATGTCTAATGGAACTGGGTCTATTTGACTACCATCTAAATGGATTCTAAAGTTGTAGTCATAAACATTGCTCCAACCAGAAACTGCTGTTCTTCCTAAATCCTCAACTGGTCTTGGGTTTGCGACTCCCGGCCATACATAGCCATCAATGTCATCCTGATATTGATCAGGTAAATAAAACTCATCCTTTTCACAGCCTAAAAGGGCTGCAAAAATTAGCAGTATTGCTATTTTTTTCATGATTTAGGCCCCTCCGTGGCCTTATTTATTTGTTAAACAACTATATATATTAACTATATTAATAACTATTTTATTCCAATCATACTCAGCTAACAAACTATTATAATTATTTTCTGTCATTTTGTCAATACCCAAATTTTCTCTTTGCTCTAAAAACAATTTCAGTTTATTTTTTAAATCTTCTACGTTTTTATTTTCAAAAATTAAAGCATTTTCTTTAACAACTTCTTTATTAGCATCTATATTACTCACCAAAAGTGGTAATTTAGCTGACATGGCCTCAAGCAAAGAAATGGAAAGACCTTCGGCTTCAGAAGCCTGAACAAAAAGGGAAGCGTTAGAAAATAATTCTGACAAAACAGACCCACTCTGTGATCCAGTGAAAATTATATTTTTATTGTTTTTAGCTAGATCTTTTAGTTTATTTAAAAAATCACCATCGCCGACTATTACTAATTTTTTTTCAGTTTCTATTTTTTGATAAGCATCAACCAAATACTCTAAACCTTTATTTTTAACAATTCTAGAAACTGATAAGATGTAAGAATCTTTTTCTAAGCTCCACTTTTCTTTTATTTCTTTTATCTCTTTTTTTTCTATAATTTTAACTCCATTGGGAATATATTCAACTTGTTTTTTGTATTTGTTTTCAACATATCTTTGTAAACTTTTAGAAACAACAATAACTTTATCAGCTAAAAGACAACCAATTCTTTCTCCTAGCATTAAATAAAATTTAGCTAATTTACCCCACTTTGTATTATAATAACATTGACTATGGAAAGTAAATACAATTTTGGTTTTTGGTTTAAATAGCTTAATTATCCAAATCAAAGAAGCTGGTCCAATAGAATGAAAATGAACGACATCAGCCTTTCTTCTAAATACAAAATCTAAACAAGCTAAAAATGTATGACTAATAGCATCCAGATTTTTAGTAGCCAAACTTGGAAGCGGTATTAGTTTTACTCCTTGATATTCTGTACTATTTTTGCCGCTGTAGTTATGTCTAGTATAAGCAAAAACATCATGTCCATTTTTAACTAGTTTAGTAGCCAAATTTTCAACATGGTTTTCAACTCCACCAGAAATGGCCGGTATTCCTTTTTGTCCAATTATATATATTTTCATATCATTATTATAACTATCAATTATATCATATTTATAAAAAAAAGTCAATAGATAATTTAACTAACAAAAAAGGGCTTTTTTAAAGCCCTTTTAAATAATTGTTCAATTTATAACCATCTTTTCTTTTTAAAGAAGATAAGCATTATCAAGCCAGAAAAAGAACTCCACATTAAAATATTTAAAAAAAGTTTCATATTTTCTTCTGG
This sequence comes from uncultured Gammaproteobacteria bacterium, assembly GCA_964572055.1. GTDB lineage: Bacteria > Patescibacteriota > Patescibacteriia > Patescibacteriales > UBA12465. Next base: position 8,977 of record CAZNDY010000005.1, on the reverse strand, counting down.
TGGAGAAGGGTTAAAATTCATTCCAAATAAATTGATAAACAAATTTAAAGGCATAATAACCACAGAAACTATAGTCAATGTTTTCATGATATTGTTTATTCTATAACTACTAACTGATTCACTAGTATCATGTAATGATTCAATGATTTCTTTCTGTATTTCAGAAAACTCCCAAATTCTTTGACTATGCTCAGCTAAAATATCATAATAATTTTTTATTTGTTCTTGGGGAACTAAACTACTTTTCATTTCTGTTAACTTTTTCATTACATTTTTATGGTTTTGTATTATTCTCCTAATGTTAATAATATTTCTTTTTAAAGTTAACAACTGAGATGTTGTTTCTTGTAGTTTTTCTTCAAAAATACTTTCTTCGATTTTACTAATTTCAATATTGTTTTGATCTAATAAAAAGTAAGAATCTTGAATTAATTTACCTAAAATTTCATACAATAAAATAGCTGATGACTCTAATTTGTAACTTTCAGAAAAAATCTGATCGTCTTGGCAATATTTAAAAAAATCTCTTAAAGCTTTTATTTTATCATCATGAAGAGTTATTAAAAATCCATGTCCAATAAAAAACTCAATCTCTCCTGGTGATACCTTGCCATTATTCATAACCGGAAAATGCAAAGTTATAAAGAGATAATTTTTGCCAGAATAAATCATTGGTCTTTGAGTTGTAATGTTAACCAACGATAATTCTAAATGATTGTTATCAAAAGAAAATTTTTTACGAAGAAAATTTATTTCTTTTTTTTCAGGATTAATTATATTATACCATTCTATTTTTTTAGGAAGGGAAGGGTTGTCAATAATTACTTTTGAGATTTTTTTTGATATTTTTTCAAAATTATCTGTCATATTTTTTTATGAATAGAGATTAATCTTATGTAATAATTTTAACAAATAATGTTTTTTTTGTCTAATAAATAAAAAAGAAAAAACCCTTCGCGAGAAGGGTTTGGGGAAATAATGATCCTTAATTTAATGAACCAGGACCATTGATAAATACGGTGTATAGTACAGGGATGATAATGACATATATTCATCTGGCACAAAATCAACACCAGTTCCTGTTCCATATTGAAAAATGTGCTCCCCTGAAAGAGGATTGTCTGGCAAATTAACAAAATACCTAGAGCCTCCAAGATCTGTTAATACCACTTCAATCCAAGGATCTACTTGGTTTTCTTTGTACCTAAAGGTTGTAGCTCCTTGTGAAAGTAAATATAAATCTACTCCGCCAGTTGTTGGTAATGACATGAGAACAACTGGAACATCTTCATTGTAATCTCCAATTCCTGGTTGCACGCCTACTGGCAAGGGGAATTCAGCTGATTCCACACCTTCCAAGCCATTATAAATCGTTGCTTGAAAGATATCAGCATCAACTGGTTCCGTACATTTATAAGGGCTGGCTGGATTGGCATTAAACCAAATAGTATCACCAGCGGCATTAAAATAACCGGCAATAAACTTAACCTTATAAGGCTCTAAACTCGGAGAGCAATCGAAGCTGATATAAATACTATCTTCAGCGGCATTCAAATAAACGCCATCCAAAAAAGGAAGATAGGGGGCTTCACTGTCCGAGCTCAATTCAGTTATTCTAAATAATGTTTCTGTGGTAATAAATAATGGTTTTTCCATTTTATAGGTATACCTAAAAATGGTATCCTCTGGAATCCATTCCGATCCGACAAATTCAGTATTAACTATATTTAATTCATCGGGACTGCCCAGAACCCTGATTGTCATATTCCAACTAAATAAACCATCTAAATGAGGATTAACATTATAATCACCCAAAACTGGTACTTTGTAAGTTATAGCAGGCACTCCAGTCCAAGACAAATTAATTGTTGTGTCTGGTGGGCCAGTTATTGTCCAATCAATATTAGTTAAAGGTTCGGTATCCATTAAAACCGTCTTACCTGTACCATAAACCACAATAATATCACCATCAGATACCTGACTTTTTGTGGGTGTAACTGGATCACTCTTAAGACCGTAAACCGACTCTTTTAATTGCCATGTACTAGAAAAAAGCTGGCCAATTAGCTGGACATCTTCTTTGGTCGTTTTTATCGACGATTTCTGATTATCAAGCGGCTGATCTTGCACGGTTGCAAATATTTTGATGCCTGGCTCAGGAATCGTAAACTCTTCTTTTTGACAATTCACCATTGAAAACAACAGTGAAGCGCCAATAAGAAAATTAGTAATTGTTAAAGTGCTTGTTCTTTTTTTCATTTTCTGGTCCTCCTTTATTTAGTTAAAATTCATCCTATTATCTGTATAAACTAATTAGAACATCATTACATTTAATAATAAATAAAATAAAATGTCAATAGATTACAATATTTATTTATTTTAGTCAAGACGTTTACTTGCAGTCTTAAATAATATATAATTAAGTAATAAAAAAATAAAATATGATTAACATTTTAGGCGTTGATATCGACAACAATTTAAACAAAGAAGAAGTTTTAAATAAATTCTATAATTTTTTAAATTCTGATAAACAAAATTATGTCGTGACTCCTAATCCGGAAATAATTTTACAGGCCCACAAAGACGAAGAACTTTTCTATATACTAAATAAAGCTGATTTATCTTTGGCTGATGGTTTTGGTTTAAAATTAGCTGCTGGCTTAAATGGTAAAAAGTTAAGTCGAGTTAGTGGATCTGATGTTTTGCCAGACTTGTTAAGTTTAGCTGAAAAAAATAATAAAAAAGTTTTAATTATAAACAGAGAAGATGGTCTTTCTACTTTTGATGATTTAAATTTATTTTTAAAAAATAATTATCCTCAACTTAAATTTTTAATAAAAAACGCAAACCATCTTTATGTGGTGCCACCGCGAAGACATCTTTTAAATATTAAAAAAAGTTATAACGATAATTCTTTAAAAAAATTAATTAATAATTTTAAAGAAAAAATAAATAAAAATTTTGATTTTTTAAATAAAAATGAACTGCTTGATTTTGAAGCTGATATATTAATATGTAATTTTGGCGCTCCTTATCAAGAAAAATTTATTTTTCATAATATAAAGAAATTAGCTAGTGTAAAATTGGCCATAGGGTTGGGAGGTTCTTTTGATTTTTTAACTAAAAAAATAAAAAGAGCACCCCAAGCAATGAGAAAAATTGGCCTAGAATGGTTATGGAGATTAATTAAACAACCAACAAACAAAATCGGTAGATTCAAAAGAGTTTTTAGAGCAGTTTTTATTTTTCCTTTAAAACTTTTACACTGGAAATTTATTAGTCCCTTTTTTTACAGAAAAAATGTTGCTTGCCTGATTTATAAAAAAGAAAGACTAAGCTATACAGCTTTAGAAAGTAAAAATAATAATCATCTAGATTTTTATCAAATTCTTTTAGTAGAGAGAAGCGAAGAATCTGAACATTGGCAAATACCACAAGGAGGAACTGATAATCAAAAAATTGAAATAGCTGGGAGTAGAGAAATATATGAAGAGCTGGGTATCGATAATTTTAGTCCTAAAAAAGTTTATAAAAATGTTTTTAGATATAAAGCTAATAAAAAAGGGAGATATGGTTTTAAAGGACAAAAACAAAGCTTGCTTATATCTGAATTTTATGGAAATGACAGTGACATTCAATTAAATTTTTGGGATCATAGTAATTTTAAATGGGTAAGAGCTAGTGAATTTATAAACAGCGTTCACCCAGTAAGAAGAAAAGCTTCTAAAATTTTTTTGGATAAATTTATTGAATATCTTAAAACATCAGAATTAAAATAATTTATTATAAAAATATGAATCAAGTTAGATTAAGGTTCGCTCCATCACCAACAGGATTTTTACATATTGGAAATCTGCGATCCGCTTTGTTTGGTTACTTCTTAGCTAAAAGCTTGAAGGGTGATTTTATTTTAAGAATTGAAGACACTGATCAAAAAAGAGAAGTAGAAGGGGCCACTAAAAGTTTATTAGATATTTTATCTTGGGTTGGTGTTGAATTTAATGAAGGTCCGCACATTAATGGAGATTATGGTCCATATATTCAAACCCAAAGAATAGATATTTATCAAAAGTATATAAAAGAACTTTTAGAAAAAGGAGAGGCTTATTATTGTTTTTGTAGTGCTGAAAGATTAGAGGAAATGAGACAAAAACAGCAGGAAAATAAAGAAGCTCCCAAGTACGATCAACACTGTCGTCACTTAAGTAAAGAGGAGATAGAGAAAAAAATAAAAAATGGAGAGTCTTATGTAATCAGACAAAAGATTCCAACTAATTGCTGTGTTGAAGTTTATGATGAACTTCGTGGTAAAATAATTTTCAAATCGGAAGATTTAGACGATCACGTTTTAATAAAATCTAATGGAATTCCAACCTATCAATTTGCTAATATTGTTGATGATCATTTAATGAAGATAAGTCATGTTACTCGTGGTGATGAATGGTTAGCCAGTTTTCCTAAAAATGCCTTGCTTTATAAAGCTTTTGGTTGGTCAATGCCAAAATATATTCATTTACCCCTTATTTTAAATAAAGGTGGTGGAAAATTGAGCAAAAGACAAGGAGATGTTTTTGTTGAAGATTACAGGGCCAAGGGTTATTTACCAGAAGCTATAGTTAATTTTTGCGCATTACTTGGTTGGCACCCCAAGGACGATCAAGAGATTTTATCAATGTCAGAGATAATTGATAAATTTTCCTTAAATGGCATGGGTGTTTCTCCGGCTGTTTTTGACTTAGAAAAATTAGATTATTTAAATGGTCATTATATCAGACAAAAGAATACAAAAGATTTAAGCTCTCTGTGTAAACCTTATTTAGTAAAAGAAGGTTTAGTAAAAAAAGATACTAAAGATGACGATTTGCAAAAGATAATAGAAATCAGCAAAGAAAGATTAAAAAAAATAGAAGATATTTCTTCCATGACTCATTATTTATTTATAGATGAAATTATTTATGAAGAAAATTTATTAATTTGGAAAAATTTAACACTGGAAGAGTCTAAAAGTAACTTAAAGGAGATTTATAAAGTATTACAAGAAGTTAAAGAAAATAATTGGACCAAAGAAAATTTAGAAAAAATAGTTTTTAACTGGTTGAAAGAAAATAACAAAAAAAATGGCGATTATTTGTGGCCACTTCGAGTTTCTTTGTCTGGTCAAAAAAATAGCCCCAATCCTTTTGAGCTAGCTTGGGCTTTAGGAAAAGAAAAAAGCTTACAAAGAATATTTAAAGCAATTAGCTAAAAGGAGCAAAACTTTTTCTGTGTATAGCACAGGGTCCAAACTTTTTAATCATTTCTAGATGAAGTTTAGTGCCGTAACCTTTATGTTTGGCAAAGAAATATTCGGGATACTTTTTATCCAACTCTTCCATTATAAAATCACGACTAACTTTAGCGATAATTGAAGCCATAGCAATACTAAAGACTAAATCATCTCCTGAAATTATAGCCTCTTGTTTAATTTTTATTTGAGGAATTGAAAATTTACCATCAACCAATACTATGTCTGGATTAATTTTGGTATTTTCTAAAGATTTTTTCATAGAAATAAAAGTTGCCTGTAAAATATTAACTTTATCAATAATTTTATTGTCAGAAATTCCAATTTGAACAGCTTTAACATTTTGTTTAATGGCGGAAAAAAGTTCATTTCTTTTTTTTGAACTTAATTTTTTAGAATCTTTAACTTTTTCTAGCTCTGGTTTTATTTTAAAGTTTTTATCAATCACTATGCAAGCACTAACAACTGGCCCCGCTAGTGGTCCTCGTCCAGCTTCATCAATGGCGGCAATAAGATTGAAACCTTGCTTGAATAAACTCTCTTCTTTTTGCAAATTCATAAACTATCTACTATAATTATATTATAATAATTATAACACAAATTAAAAATATGATTAAATTTGAAAACTTTTCCTTCAAACAAAACAAAACTCAAGAAAATGAAATCCATGGGGCGGACAGGGCTATTTTTCAAAAGATAAAAAGTCTAATTGATTCAAAGAGCAATTTTAATATTTTCACTAAAGATAATAAAATTGATTTTGATAAAATAGGGATTGATTTGGTGGCAACTTTTGAAAGTTGTCAATATCCCAGCTTTAATAATATAGCCTACAAATTAGAAAACTATATGGATAGTATAGAAGATAAGCAAAATTTAGTATTACAAGAAAAAGAAAAACAAGAAATATTGCAAAATATTTATAACATAATTTTAGAAGAGTTTTGTAAAATACAAAATTAAATGAACTTAAATAAAGAACAAGAAAGCATAATTAGTAATATTTTTGGTGCCTATTTGATAAACGCTCCAGTTGGAACTGGAAAAACTACCATTTTAACCGAAAGAATAATAAAAGCAATTAAGTTTGGTCTTAGACATGATGAAATATTAGCACTTACTTTTACTAATAGAGCAGCTGAAGAAATAAGAAGCAGGATAAAAGAAAAAATTAATGACAAGAATGATTTTGATTCTTTAACTATATCAACTTTTCATTCTTTTTGTGCCTACTTTGTAAGAAGTGAAGCAAAAAAAATCGGAATTCCAACCGATTTTTTAATTTTTGACGAAGAAGAACAATTAGAGTTAACCAAAAAAATATTAGAAGAAAATGGAAAATTTTATATAGAAAAACCAAGGGATATTTTAAACATTCTTGATACTTTTTATAAATATCGCTTATCAACTCTTCAAGTTGAAATTGGGCACAATGTTGTTATTAAAAAAATTGACCCTGAAATAATTACTTTAGGCGAGGAATACTTAAAAAGAATGTACAGTCAAAATGCCCTTGATTTTAATGAATTAGTTTTAATTGTTTTAAAATCATTATTTCAAGACAAAGAGATTAATGAGCGCTGGTCAGAACGTTTTAAGTTTATTCAATTAGATGAGTTTCAAGACACTCATATTTCCGAATATTTAATTATTAAAGAATTAGCCAAAAAACATAAAAATATTAGTCTAATAGGGGATATTGATCAAACTATTTATAGTTTTCGCGATTCTCGGCCTGTTTTTATAGCAAAACTTTTTAAAAATCATTTTGAGCCAGTTAAAGAATTTTCTTTGAGCACTAATTATCGATCAAACCCTGAATTAATTAAAGCTTTTCTGTCGGTTTTAAGTAAAATGGAAAATGCTCAAACCAAAAAATTAAATAGCTTAGAAAATAAAGACAACTCTAAAGAAAAAACAATAAATTTATTTAAGGGCTATAATTTTAAAGAAGAGGTCTTGTGGGTTATAGATAATATTAAAAAAATAAAATCAACTAATTCTAAGGCTAAAATTGCTGTTTTAAGCAGGGCTAATTATTTACTAAATAAATCAGCTGATATTTTTTCAGAAAATAATATTTCTTTTCTAACTGTAGACCAATATGATTTTTTTCGCCGCCAAGAAATTAAAGATCTTTTTTCTTATTTAAAAATTTTATTAAATAAATCAGATTTATCATCAGCTAAAAGGATAATAGATAGACCAACTAAAAACATTGGAGAAAAAACTATAGAAAATATTCAAAAAAGTGGATCTGCCTGTGGTCTAAATTTAGCTGACTTTTTAGATTTTAAAAATTACAATTTCAATGAACCCTTCGAAGAATTAATTAAAGAGATAGAAACAGGCAGGCTTATTGTCTTTGATACGGAAACCACTGGCACTAACCCCATCAAAGATGATGTTATTCAAATTTATGCCCGTGAAATTATTAAAGGAAAATTAGGTAAAGAATTTCATTTTTATTTAAAAACCAATAAAAAAGTAAACTCTTCTTACTTTGTTCATAAAATTAGTGATGAATTTCTAGAGAAAGAGGGCAAAAACCCAAAAGAAGTTTTATTAAATTTAAAAAAATTTATTGGAGAATCAATCGTTTGTGGTCACAATGTGCTGTTTGACATAAACATGGTCACAGAAAACTCTCGTCGTTATAACATAGATTTTCAATTTAAAAATTATTATGACACTCTATCTTTATCTAGAAAATTTTTAAGCTTAAGCAACTACAAATTAAGTAATATAGCTAAAAATCTAAAGTTTAAAGGTGCTACCCATAGTGCTGATGATGATGTTCTTGCTACAATTGATTTACTTTTTTATTTATGCAAAAAACTAAAAAAAACCAAAAAAGAAAGAGAGGTTTTATGGAATAAATATAAAACAAAATTTATTAACCTAAGCTCTAATATTAAAAATTGGGAAAAAGAAATAAGCAAAAAAAGACCTGATGAATTGATTTCTTTTCTTTGGAAGGAATCTGGTCTTAAAGATTTTTACAAAAAAGATAAAAATTTTAAAAAAAGAGAAGGATCTTTTCTAACTTTAAAAACCTTTTTTGAAAATAAAGATGATTTTGATTTATCAAACAGAGAAGCGCTACAAAACTTAATTCATTATTCCAGTCTAATTAAAAATATTGATTTTTTAGGTCTTGAAAATGGTAAAATACCAATTGTTACTATACATCAAGTTAAGGGCCTAGAATTTGATTATATTTTTTTAGTTGGCCTAAACGAAGGTGTTTTTCCTTTTTTCAAAACAGAAAATTATGAAGAAGAGGAGAGACTTTTCTATGTCGCCCTGACCAGAGCTAAAAGAAAGGTGTTCTTATCTTACAGTGAATTTAATGATTACAATAATCCAATAGCTAAAAGCAGGTTAATCTCCATGATAAACAATGATTTTATTAACTTTATTTAATTGATTTTATTTAATATTTATGCTATTATTTTAATAAAATAATTAACAACTTTATGCCTAAAAAAAATAGATTCAACCTTCTATTATCTTTTTTCATATTCCTTACCTTTTCTTTCTTTCCTTTAATCACTATATCTGCACCACCATCTGAAGATGTCTTACCTGATGGAGATACTGTAGTGCCAGGAGGAGATGTAAGCCTTCTTTCTGACTCTGAACCAGACGCTATTGCTATTCGTATCATTCCTAACCCAGAAAACTACAACA
>CAZNDY010000004.1:8176-30798 GCA_964572055.1 uncultured Gammaproteobacteria bacterium | reverse complement strand
TCTAAATCTTCCAAAGAAACCTTATTCAACATTGAATCAAAATTATTAGTCATTAAAGTTATATAAGATTCGCGACTATCACGAACTAAAACTGATTGATATCCAAAAGCTTTTTCAAAATTATTGTAACTCCCCATTATATCACCCTTGCCCAAAGAAATATAAGCACCAATCGTAGCCTTGGATGTTTTAATAGCTCGAATATTAACACTAAAGATTAGAATTAAAAATATTGAAGCAAAAAATAGAAATAAAACACCTTCTTTGATTTTCACACCTTCCTTCTTTTTTTCTTCCACCTTAGTTTTGGAAGATAATTCTAAGAAATGAATATAGGCAGCTATAAACATCAAATACATATAAGTTGAAAAAGAATCAAAAACAGCTAAATTCTGGACAAAATAAGCCACCAGAAGACCACTTAAAGCTGACAACTCCAGTAAATTTAAAGCCCTGGGATTATCATTATTCTTACGATACTGTAAATAAGATTTAAACAAGAAATAAAACAAAGAAACAATAAATAACAAATAAGTTAAAAGACCAAACAAGCCAGAGGTAGCCGTAACATCAACTAAATTATTATGAGCCCTATCAAAATAAGTAGCATGTCGATCATAATTATAAAAATCAGCATCAAAATATCTATCAAAAACCAAAGCATAGTTGCCAAGTCCAACACCAAAAATCATATTTACCGGATGGTCAAGCAAATAATTACCAGCTGCTTTCCATGATATTAAACGAGTTTTTAAAGTTGTATTTTCCCAAGAAAAACTCCTTAAAGCCCTGCCTAAATAATTATTATCAAAAACAGAATGATTTTTAAAATAAAACAAAGAAGAAAATAGGGCTATTAAAACAATTAAAACCGACAAACCACCATATCTTATTTTTCTATTCTTTGAAAAAATAACAAGCACTAAGATAGAAACAAAAAGGCCAGCCGCTAAACCAGCGTGAGAACCAGAAATATCAGATTTGAGAAGACCAAGAAGAAACAAAAACAAAGGAATAATATAAACAAGCTTTAACCACCAATTTTTAGAACGAAAAAACATTAATAAATCCAAAAAAATAGCGAACAAAGTAAAAGCTGCAAAATAAGCTCTGTTTCCCAAAAGACTTTGTGAATATTTTTCAGCTGGACTAATCAACATGACCATAGAAATAATCAAACCAGCCAAAAGCATAAAGTTGAAAAGCCAATGATATTCTTCTTTAGTCCTAAAAACAGTTATAGTTATCAAATAAAGGGCCAGAAAATGTAAAAGGTGAAAAAATCCCAAAAGTCTCTCTAAATCACCCCAAAAACTCAAATTAGAATCAACACTGACAAACAAAGAAAAAAGAAGAGCCACAAAATAAGCTAAAAGACCAAAACTAACATAAGATTTTTTGGGACGATAAGCTGGAAATTTCAAAATAAAAACTAAATAAAAAACAAATAAAATTTCAATCAAAATATTAAATACTAACTGTTTGGAAGTTACAAAAGGAAAAAGCCACTTAGAAAAAACCAAAAAAAGAGTTATCAAAGATGAAAAAACTCCAATTTTTAAAATCCACAAATATTTTTTTTCGGTCATATTTTTTTATTTTTAGATTTGATTTAATGAGATAATTATTGCTATAATATATTATAATATACCAGCTAGATAAAAGCGAAATTATGAATAATAATAAAATAAAACAAACCATATTAATAATAGTTGACTTACTTATTTTAGTCCTATCTTTAAAAATAACTTTAATTTTAAGATATGCCAATGATATAAGTAAAGTACTAGAAAAACAACACTTTCAAGTATTCACACCAATTTTTGGATTATGGTTAGTTATTATATACATCAATAGCTTATACGATTTCAAAAAAATTATCAACCAAAATAAGTTAGTAGAAAAAACTGTTAAAAGCGTTCTGGCTTCCTTTTTCTTGTCCATGATAATTTTTTATCTAGTTCCCTATGCTCAAATCACCCCTAAGACCAATTTAATAATCTTTTCTGTATTTTTTTTAGTCTTATTCCTACTATGGCGCCTATTTTTCTTATCTGCTAATAAAAGATATCTGCCAAGCTCCAACATTGCTATTATTGGCTATAATGAAATTATCAGAAAAACAATAACAGCTATTAAAAAAAATCCCCAGCTTGGATTTAAAGTTAAACTCATTATCAGTCCTAAAAACAATGTTTTAATTGATATTGCGGAAATATATGACTTAGTAATCATCGAAGATGTTCATCAACTTTCTCGGGCTATCAAAGATTATAAAATAGACAGCTTAATTTTAGAAAGAGATATTAGTGACATGAAAGACTTACAAAAAACTCTATTTAACTTATTACCGACTGGAATAAATTATTACAATCTCATTAATTTCTATGAAGAAATTAGCGGTCAAATTCCTTTAGAAATTTTAAACAAAGCTTGGTTCTTGGAAAATTTAAATCTAGCTGAAAAGAAAAACTTTGAAAGAATAAAAAGAGTTTTTGATATTTGTTTATCTTTTGTTTTCATGATATTCGCCTTGCCTATTTGCTTCTTTATAATTTTACTAGTAAAAATTAGTGGACCAGGCCCAATTATTTTTAAACAAACCAGATTAGGAAAAAATAATAAAGATTTCAACTTCTACAAATTCAGAACCATGCGAGTAGAAAACAACAATCAAGCCCCAACAACTCAGAACGATCCTCGAGTCACTAAGATTGGCAAATTCTTGCGAAAAAGTCGTTTAGATGAAATACCACAGTTATTTAATGTTATTAAAGGAGATATGAGCTTTGTTGGTCCTCGTCCCGAAAGACCAGAACTAATCAAAGAATTATCTAATAATATTCCCTTTTATAATGTTCGTAGTCTGGTTAGTCCAGGAATAACTGGTTGGGATCAAATTTCAGGAGAATATCACTCCCCCTCCATTGAAGATACTTATAAAAAACTACAATATGATTTATTTTATATTAAAAACAGATCTATTTATTTAGACTTAAGTATTATTTTAAAAACAATTAGAACCGCTCTAGGACATGAGGGTCGATAAATTTATATTATGAAAAATGAATTAAAAGACAAAACAATTTTAGTAAGTGGTTCAGCCGGCTTTATTGGTTTTCATACTAGCCAAAAATTATTAGAAGAAGGAACAAATGTTATTGGAATCGATTCTCTTAATGATTACTATGATCCTAATTTAAAAAATTATCGCAATAACATTTTAAAAGAATATAATAATTACAAATTCTACCAAGTTGATATTAGCCAAGAAGAAGATTTAAAAAAAATATTTACAGAAAATAAAATTGATAAAATTTGCCACTTAGCTGCTCAAGCTGGGGTTAGATATTCCTTGCAAAACCCCAGTGTTTATCATCAAAGTAATTTACAAGGATTTATTAACATCATAGAATGTGCTCGAAATTTCAATGTTAAAGACTTTATTTATGCCTCCAGCTCTTCAGTTTATGGAAAAAATAAAATGAAGGAAAATGGTTTCAGCGAAGAAGATAGTGTTGATCATCCCATTTCACTCTATGCTGCTACTAAAAAAGCCAATGAATTAATCGCTCACAATTACCACCATTTATTTGGCTTAAATTGTACTGGATTAAGATTTTTTACGGTTTATGGTCCAAGTGGTCGTCCCGACATGGCCATGTATCTATTTACCAATGAAATAATTAACAATCAAGAAGTTAAATTATTTAATTACGGAAAAATGCTTAGAGACTTTACCTATATTGATGATATAGTAAATGGAATAATAAAATCATTAGAAAAGTCTTACGCTTATGAAATATTTAATTTAGGAAACTCGCAAACAGTTGAAATAGGATATTTAATTGAATTATTAGAAAAGGCTTTAAGTAAAAAAGCCAAAATCAAATTAGAAGCAATTCAACCAGGAGATGTTGAAAAAACTTTTGCTAATATTTCTAAAGCTGAAAGAATGCTAGATTTCAAACCAAAAACTAAAATAGAAGAAGGGGTTAAAAATTTTATTAATTGGTATAAAAAATATCATAAAATATAAATGATTGAAAAAATAAAAATAGTAGCCTATAGACTACTTAAAAAATCAGAGAAATGGACCAAAACCGATATGATTTATTTAGCTAAGGGCGGTTTTTGGTTAACTTTAGGGCAAGGCGTTTCCAGCGTCTCGTCTTTTTTATTAGCCATAGCCTTTGCCAACCTACTACCCAAAGAAACTTATGGAACTTATAAATATATAATGTCGATAGTCTCCCTACTAGCTATACCAACACTAGCTGGAATGAATACAGCCATAATTCAAGCCGTAGCTCGTGGTTACGAGGGTTCAGTTATTCCCGCCTTTAAAACTAAAGTTAAATGGGGACTACTAGGAGGTTTAGCCTCCTTAGCTTTAGCGGGATATTATTATTTTCAAGGAAATAACGTCCTAGCTATCGCTTTTTTAATTTCTTCAGTTTTCATTCCTTTCATGGATTCACTTTTAATTTACGATTCTTATTTAAATGGCAAAAAGGATTTCAAAAGCCTGAGCAATTACAATATATTTATCAGAATAATATCGACTGTGGTTTTAATTCTAACCGTTTTTCTAACAGACAATATTTTTCTATTTATAGCCTCATATTTTACGACCCACACTATTTTAAGATTAATAATTTTTAAACTTGTATTTAGAAAAAATAGTTTAAATCAAGAAAAAGATCCAGAAACGATCTCCTATGGAAAACATTTGAGTTTGATGGGTATTTTAAACATTGTCTCTTTTTACGCTGATAAATTATTAATTTTTCATTATTTAGGGGCGACTGAGTTAGCTATTTACTCTGTGGCAGTTTCTCCAACAGGACAAATGAAAGGACTTGTAAAAATAATACCGGCCCTAACCTTGCCAAAATTTAGTGCATCTAATATAGATGAAATAAAAAAGAGAATATGGCCCAAAATAATGAAATTAAGCTTAATTCTCTTTACAATATCTCTTACTTATATATTAATAGCGCCAATTTTATTTAAACTAGTTTTTCCTCAATATTCCCAATCATTATTATATTCTCAAATATTTTCTATATCCCTTGTGTTAACGGGACCGATATTTATTTTGACAGCAATACTACAAGCAGAAAAAAAAACTAAAAAACTCTATAAATTCAACATCATAAGTCCCATTTTAAATATACTAGTAACCTTTGTATTAATATACAAATTTAATATCATGGGCGCTATCTCGGCTAAAATATTAAATTACTTTATTAATATTATTATTTTAAAAACAATAAACAAAACTAATTAACAATCTTCTTCTTAACTTCAGCTGGAACTCCAACGGAGACAGAGTTGGGCGGGACATCTTTAATAACAACAGCCCCAGCACCTATAACAGAATTTTCTCCTATAACAACACCGGGATTTATTATAGCATTAGACCCAATTCAAACACCATCTTTTATAATAACCTCTTTTTTTATATGATTTCTATTGTCTCCAACTTTAGAATAATCAAGGCCTCCGGTATTAATAATAACATAGGGAGATATATGAACATTATCTCCTATAATTATTTTATCTCTGGCATTTAAAAGAGCTCCATAGTTTAAAGTTGATTTACTTCCAAAAAAAACATTATCAGGATTATAAACCTTTATAGATCCAAACACCTTACTCCCCTCTCCAAATTTATTAAACAAAGACCTCCAATAAAGTGACAAAAGCTTTGTTTTAACAATAATAATTCTTCTATATATTTTTATAAGCATAATCTAATATTAATTTTTAGCCTTTAAAATAAATCTTCTTTCCGAGTTCTTATATAAATTAACTTTATAATCAACAAATAAGTCGGTAAATTGATTCAAATTTTCTTTCATTAAATCTAAATGAACTTCTCCAATAAAATAATCGACTTTATTCCATTTAGTAAAATTATTAAAAATATTATATTCAGAGCCCTCAACATCAAACTTCAACAAATCAACTTTGTCTATATTTAATTTTTCTAAAACTGAATCTAACTTATAACAATCAACTAAATCAGCTTCTTGTCCTTCACTTCTTTTAATTATTGAAGAAGATATACTTATTTCATTTTCAAAAAACTCAACTTGTCCATCATGATCAGCCACAGCCCAATTAAAAACTTCAATATTATTAAAACTGCAAACATTTTTCTTCATTTTTAAAAATGTCTTTTTATTTGGTTCAAAAGCATATATTTTAGCTTCAGGATATTTTAAGGAAAAATAGATAGCTGATAGGCCAACATTTGAACCAACATCTAAAATAACCGATGGATTTATATTTTCTATTTTATACTCCTCCATAATAAACATTTCCTCTATTATACTTAAATCCGATCTATCAGTTATATAAAAATCAAACTTTTTACCTTCAAACTTTATTTTTACTTTAATTCCCTTAAATTTATCAATAAACTTAAAAGAAAAAAATAAAAAAAGAAAAAAAATCACCAGACAAACGAAAAGAATAAAAAACAATATTTGAAAATCTTTTCAGTTTTTTAAATACAAACATATGATCTATTTTTTTATAAAATTTATTATATTTTCAGCCCTCTTTTTCCATGTATATTTTTTTACGTCTTCAAGGGCCTTTTTTGCTTTTTTTTCTGCTTCATCTTTATTTTCTAAAACAAAATTTATTTTTTCTGACAAATCATTAACATTATTGGCTTCAAATAAAAAACTATTTTCTTCATTTAATATCTCTTTAATAGATGGTAGATTAGAAGCTATTATTGGTACGCCAGAAGCCATATATTCAAACAACTTCAAGGGTGATGTATAGCACTCTGATATTATATTACCACTTTTATTAGGTAAAATTAAAATATCAGCTAATTTTAAATACAAAGGAATATTTTCATGATCAATATATCCAGTAAAAAATAAATTTTTAAAATTATATTTATTTTTAACATCCCTAATAATATTATCTTTCCCTCCAACTAAAACAAAATTAATATTTTTATTAATTTTTGGTAATTTCAAAAAAATATCAACGCCCTTCCAGTCATAAACACCTACACTGCCAGAATATAAAACTATTTTTTTATTAACTATTTGTTCATTAAAAACGTACTTGCCCTCCCTAGAGACGGCTAAAGAGAACTTACCAACATCAACACCATCTGGACTAACAATATAATTAAAAAGTTTATCACTCTTTTTATGTTTTTTAAAAAAAGAACTTTTCAAACAATTAGTTATAAAAATAAAATAATTAATATGGTTTATTAAAAATTTATCAACATAAAAATCAATTTTATTAGCACCAAGCCAGTGAACTTCATAGATATATCTAATATTTAAACGAAAAAAAATCTTATTGAAAATAATTAAAAAAAATAAAAGTCGACTCTCTCGGCAGTAAATATAATTAATCTTATTTTTTTTACAAAAAAATAAATACTTTAAAGATAAAAATAATGCCTTTTTTTCATGAAAATTAATAATATTAATATTGTATTTATTTTTACTTATATCAAAATTATTACAACCTAAATAAAAACTTTTTCCTAAAATTTTTTGAAACTCAGAAGACATACTAATAGTCTGGACTCTATTGGCCATAACAGAAGGAAAAACAATAGATGTGCAATAAATCATTTTCATGTGAATTTATATCTCGTTAATTATAAATCAGCAACCAAGAAAATTTTCATATTTAAAACCTCTTATTATTAAAGGTTAATTTTCTATTTTTTAGCAATAAAAAACAAATTAAAAGCGATAAGACCCGTTATCCTTTTTGACATTTTTTCATATCTACCAAGACCAATTATTTTTACATCTTTGAAATAACTACTAAGAATATTTTTTAATTCTTTATAGCTAAAATGATTTATATGAGTTGGATCTTCTAGTGGCGTATTCTTTTTTGTTCCCATTAAATATCTCAATCTATTTTTTAAACTAAAAGCGTTGGGAACTGACCCCAAAAAAACACCACCACTAATCAATTTATTTGATATTTTTTTTACTATCTCTTCTGGATAATACAAGTGCTCCAAAATCTCTCCTGCCACCACAACATCAAAACTGGAGCTTAATATTTCCGGCCAAGGATCACTCTGTATATCAAATAATAAAGTTTCTATGCCCAACTTAGATTTAGCTCTTTTTAAAGCCTCTCCATCAACATCAACTCCAATTACTTTATTGTTGTCCGCGAAAAAAGACGTTAATGACCCATCCCTGCAACCAATATCTAAAATTTTTTTATTAATACCTATATTTTTTTTCAAAATATCACCCCTTTCTTTTTTTAAAATAGAAAAATCTTCTTTTCTATACATTGAATGATGTTTTTCATAAAGACTTGATAAAAAATTTTCCATATAATTATTCTAATAATTTTTTAATATTTTATTAACCAAATTATCTAAAGAAAAATTTTCTTTTATATTTACAGACAGATAAGACTCTAAATTGCCTCTATCTATCTCTGATATAGAGTAATATTTTAATATTTTATCAGCTAATTCCCGAAAATCACTCTTTGCAAACATCAAATCATCTTTGCCTTTTAAATCTAAAGCCAAAAAAGCTTCATTGCAAGTAAGAACCAAGCACCCGCAAGACATAGCCTCAAGTATGGCCTTATCCAAACTACCAGTATAACTCATATTAACAAACAAATTAGCTGACTGTAAATAAGAAACTACCTGTTCATTACTAAGTGGTCCAATAAAATTAATAACATCTTCCAAGCTCTTGGTTTTAACCAACTCTTTTAATCCTGATAAATATTTTTTATCGTCCTCAGTACAAGCATCACCAACAATTTCCACTTTCAAATTATTTATCTTATTTTTAACTATTTCAACAGCAGAAATCA
Source organism: uncultured Gammaproteobacteria bacterium (assembly GCA_964572055.1). Lineage (GTDB taxonomy): Bacteria > Patescibacteriota > Patescibacteriia > Patescibacteriales > UBA12465. The sequence continues at coordinate 21,942 of CAZNDY010000004.1, read as the reverse complement.
AGGTCTCATAATCTTTAACTGGCGATATTCTACCAACGGTAATAATTTTAAAAATATTTTTATCTCTTTTCTCTTTATCTGACTTAAAAATATTTACATCTATTCCCTGTCCAACTATTCTTATTTTTTTGCTTTTCAATCTAAAACCAGAGGGAGTCGAAGTAAAAATAATATTAGTTATTTTTTCCGCCACCTTCAAGGAATTACTGACGCCACCATGGGCATACCACAAAGCAATTCTTTTTTTCATCATTTTCCACCAAGCCCCTCCGAGAATCATATAAATCTGATTCATATGAACAAAAACATTGTCATAATCTTTTTTATATTTAAAGATGTATTTATAAAAATTAAATAAATATTTTAAACGACAAACTCCCTTTTCTTTACCTAATGACAAAACCTTAACATTCTCCGGTAAATCATATTCTCCTTTATAAAGACAGATAACGGTCAATTTTTCACAATTTTTAGCAAACTCCTCCAACCATTTATGAAAAAAACCAAGATTGCTGTCATTTTTATCTACTTTTTGAGTTAATATTAGCAATTTCATAAAGCTTTTAAATAATCATATATCTTCTTCTGACTATCAATTGTTAATTCAAAACTATAATTATTTCTAAAATTATTTTTAATAGCCTCCGACATTTTTTTCCTCAAACCATCATCTCTTATTAATAAATTAACCCTATCAACAAAACCAGAAAAATCACCCTGCTCAATAATAAAAGAATTTTCTCCGTCTTTCAAAATGCCCATAATTCCTCCAACTCTAGTAGTTACAACCGGCAAGGCCGAAGCAGCTGATTCCATAAAAACACGAGGGAAACCTTCAAATCTTGAGCATAAAATAAAAAAATCACCCTTCAAAAAAAGATCTACTATTTCATCTCTGTTTAAAGATTTATAAAAATCAATAAAACCATCAATTTTTCTCAATTTTATTTGTTCTTGAAAATAATTTAAAAATGGTCCCTGACCAACTATTTTAAATCTAAAATTAATTCCCTGATTATCGCTTGCTACTTTTTCCAAAATATCAATTAATAACGGAATATTTTTTTGTTCGACCATTCTACCAACATAAATAATATTTATATCAGAATGATTTATTTTATCTTTAAAAAAATCTTTAATATTATAAGGTATCACTGGCTTCCAAAAGACTTTGTCGCCATATTTCTTTTTCAAATCATCAATAGCCTCCAGACCATCGGCTTGAATAGCATGACTGTTTTTAAAAACAAATTTGGCTAGTAACCTCTTAAAAAACAAGGATTTTTTACTACTCCAATAAGAGTCAAAAACGTTCGTTCCATAAACAGAGCAGAGCAGTTTAGCTCCAATTATTTTACTAAAGACTAAAGAAGCGAATCCATTTAAAAATGGGTCTTGAGAAGTAACAACATCTATTTTATGTTTTTTTCTAATAAAAAAAGCAAAAAAAATTGATTTAATAAAACCACAAAAAATATTTTTGCTTTTAATGGAATAAATAAAAATTTTATTATCAATCTCCAAGTATTCTTTTTTTTGATTAAAAACAACCACCACAATTTGGTTCACTATCTTAGAATACTCTTTTATTCTATTAAAAGTATCTGAATTTTTATCAAAAAAGGTTTTGTCACTACTCAAGCTCAAAATATTCATAGACTTATATATTTCTTAAAAAATTATTCAAATTATCCAACATTTTATATTCCGTAAAATCCTCAATTCTTTTTTTAGAGTTTTCTGAAAGCTTGTAGCGCAAAACTGAATCGCTAAAAAACTCAAACATCAACTCTGTTATTTTATCTAAATCATTAAAATCAAAAAATAATCCATTTTCTCTGTTAGTTACTAGTTCAACGTTACCACCTACTCTAGTTGTTAAAAGTGGTAAACCTAAGGCCATCACTTCTAACAATTGATGAGAGAATCCCTCATAGGATGTATTTAAAACAAACAAATCGCTGGTTTTCAAATATTTCATCAGCAAATTCCTATCTAATCTGCCCAGTAAAATTACTTTATTTTCTAATTTTAAATCTTTAATTAAATTGAGTAAATTTTCTCTTTCTCCTCCCTCACCAGCTATTAATAATTTTGATTTTGAACATTTATCATTAAAGTTTTTGAAAGCCTTAATTAAAACATCAAAGCCCTTCCAAGGAACCAAACGACCGGAACTAATTATAATTTTATCATCAAAATCAAGTTTCAGTTCTCTTCTTGCTTCCTCTTTGCTAAAATCACAATTAATACCATCGAAAGCATTATAAATAACTTTTATTTTATCAGGATTAACTCCCCAATTAGAAACTATTTTTTTTAAATAATTACTAGGAACAATTATGTTTTTAGCTCTTCTAGCTGAAAAAAGTTGGATATTTTTCAAAATTTTAACTGGCCAAGAATAATCCTTATATTTTACAGAAAAATCATCCAAAAAATCTTTAACATCAAACCTTTGACATCCCTGCTCCCAAGCATAATCACCTACAATTTTTAAAAGCATTTTTTTTCTTAGAAAAAAATTAGCTAAAGCTACCGGCAAACCAACACTAACCGGATCTTGAACATAAATTATTTCTGCACTTCTAGCTAATTTTAAAATATTTAAAAAGTATAAAAAATGACTAATTATTTTAGGATATTTATCTCTAAAATGAGAAAAACTTAAAAGAGAAACGCCGAAGTTCTTCTTAGGTAATTCACTTAAAAGCAGTTTACTATAAGTTGCAGGCCCACCAATATCTGGTGGGAAAATTCCAGTAGCAATTAAAATATTTATTTTCCTTTTTTTGTTTTTTTCCTCCAAATCAGAAAAAGCCTTAGACATCCGACTAGCTACCAAATCCCAAGTATAAGCTTCTTGAACCGTCTTTATTCCATTTTCAATTATTTTATTTTTTAAATCTTCATCACTAAAAATTTGTTTAATCTTATCAGCAATGCTTTTTGAATTTTCCACCTCACAAAATAGACCATTTTCTCCGTGGTATAAAAAATCAGGAATACCGCCAACTTCAGTGGCTACAACTGGAAGACCAGAAGCCATGGCCTCCAAAAAAGAATTACCCAAACCCTCAGATAGTGATGGGCGACAAAAAACATCACTAGCCCAAAGATATTTTGGCAATTCTTGATGGTTAATCGTTCCCAAAAAATAAACCCTGTCTTTCAAGCTTAATTCCTCGCTTATTTTAAGTAAATCATCCTTTTCCTCGCCCTCTCCTAAAATCAAAAATTTAAATTCGCTCTCTAGATAAGATAAACTTTTAAGCAAATCTTTAATTCCATTTTTCTTAACCAACCTAGAGGTGGTTATAATTAATTTATCATCATTTTTGAAACCTAAATTTTTTCTAAATTCTTCTCGATCGAAATCATCCTCTCTCTTAAATTTCAAAAAATCAACTCCATTGGGAATTATCCTGATTTCTGACTCTGTCCCATTTCTAACTGCCCAATGTTTTAAAAAACTACTGATTACTTGTATAAAATCAGCTTGAGTAAAAATTTCTAAAAAATTTTTTCTAATAAACTTGCTTTTATTTTTTATATATTCCAAATCATCACCTTCTTGTAAAGTTAAAAATAATGGCAATTTACATATTTTCTTAGTAAAAAGAGCTGATAGCCCTCCAAAGCTAGCCATAATTGCCCAGGAAAATGAATAATTATTCCGTTTATGTAGTTTTTTAGCCTTAAGCCAGCCAAAAAAAGCCAATAAAAGCTTGTCAAATAAAGGATGGCCAATACCCAATCTATAGACATCAACCTGTCCAATTCGTTCAAATTTGGGCAAATCTTTTCTCATTTTGGCTGTTAATAAATCAAAAGAAAAATCATCACCTAGACGATTAGTGATTTCTTTAACGGCCACCTCGGCTCCCCCTACAAAAGGAAAATAAGCGGTGGAAAATATTAAGATTTTTTTGTTTTCTTTCATAATCAAGACTTAGCAAAATTCATTAAATCTTCATAACTATTATTATCAGCTTTTCTTAAAGCTTTTAAATAAATATCTCGAGCCTTATTCTCTTTATATAAATTATCAGATCCCCAAGAAAAATGTTTCTTGTTAAAAATTTTTTCCATCATTAAATCAGCCAACAAACGAGAGTGACGACCGTTGCCATTGTTAAAAGGATGAATTGCCACAATTCGATGTTTTAATCTAATAGCAATTTCTTCGTCGACAAATATTTTGTTTTTAATCCAATACAAGCAATCATCTAAAAGTTTTTTTAATTCAACTGGAATTACAGACCAATCAACCCCAATATTTGTGTTTGACTTGCGAAATTTGCCAGCCCAAGACCAGACATCGCCAAACATTTTTAAGTGCAATAATTTTACAAAATCTTCAGACAAAAAATTGTTTAAATCAATCTTTTTTCTAGAAAAATATAAAATAGCCGATTCAATGTTTTGTTGTTCAAATTCGTCCAATTCTCTCTTATTGCTAATAGTGCCTATACGCAAACCGCTCAAAGCATCAGCGTCTAGTGGGGTCTCCCCTTCTAAATAATTAAAAACTAATCCCATAGTATTTTTTCTTGATTAGCTATAATCTTATCGGCTCTTTCTTTGATTGCCTTCTTAATTCTAAGACGAGAATTGCCTTGGCCCTCTAGTTGCATGTTCTTGTCACTTCTTAAAACTATATCTTTGGCAACATCATAAGCTCTTTTTTTAACAATTTTTTCTAAACTACTCTTGGGAGCGGAAAAACCATAAACAAATTTTAAGCCCAAAGAACTGGCAATATCTTTTAAAATATTTAAACTAATTGTCCCTTCTTTTTCTCGATTTTCCATTTCTTTAACACTTTGAGGGGTAACTTTTAATTTTTTGGCTAATTGCTCTAAGGACATACCCAAAGAAACCCTAATAGACTTAATCCAACCATCTCTTAAAGGCTCAATCTTGTTTAATCTATTATAATAAGAAATTCTTCTATCTAATTGATCTCTTTGAATTTTTTTTATCTCTTTTTTCATAAGGTTATAGCCTTAATTTTTTAAATATTTTTTAAGGTTATAGCCTTAAAAAAATATTAGATAAAAACTATTTTAATCAATTTTTATAATATTATAATTATATATTAATTAAAAATATATGTCAAATAAAAAGTTGCAAAAAATTAAACAATATTTTCTATTTTTTTCCTGAAAAAATCCGAAATATAATTTAAACCTTCATCCAAAGAAACCTTCGGTTCCCAGCCCAACTTACTTTTAGCCAAAGAAATATCGGGACAACGCTGTTTAGGATCATCTTCTGGTAAATTCATAAATATCAACTTACTTTTGCTATTTAATTTCTCAATTATCCTCTCAGCCAAGGTTTTGATAGTAATTTCATTAGGATTACCTAAATTAACTGGGCCAGAAAAATCAGAATTCATCATTTTAATCATACCATCCACTAAATCACTAACATAACAGAAACTTCTAGTTTGACTACCATCACCGTAAATTGTTATATCCTCGCCTTTTAAAGCCTGAACGATAAAATTAGACATCACTCGACCATCATTTAAAGCCATTTTAGGGCCATAAGTATTAAAAATTCTAATAATCCGAACATCTAAGCCATGCATTCTTTTATAATCACAAAATAAGGTTTCGGCACATCTTTTGCCTTCATCATAACAAGCCCTAGGACCAATAGTGTTAACTGCCCCCCGATAAGTCTCATCTTGCGGACTAACTTCTGGATCGCCATAAACTTCACTAGTTGAAGCCTGCAGAATCCGAGCCTGATGAGCTCTAGCTAAGCCCAACATATTTATTACTCCAATAGTATTGGCCTTAATAGTTCTAACTGGATTCTTCTGATAATGAACAGGAGAGGCTGGACAAGCCAGATTATATATTTGATCAATCTTTTCCTCACTATAGAAAGGCTCTATAATATCATGCAAAACAAAGCTAAAATTAGGATTAGCCTTCAAATAATCAATATTTTCTTGGTTTCCAGTAAAAAGATTATCTAAACACACAACCTGATGTCCTTCAGATAGCAATTTTTCACATAAAAACGAGCCAATAAAGCCCGAACCACCTGTAACTAAAATTCTCATAAAATTATTATAAATAATTTAACTATTATAAACTTTCAAATATTTTTCAGTCATCTTGTCTAAAGAAAATCTAGCCTTATCTAAATTTCTTTTGTTTATATCTGTACAACTTTTTTGTTCAGTAATTATATTCTTCTTAAAAATATTAATAAAATCGGCTATTTCATTCAATTTATAGCAATTTTCATTGCCTATTATCTCGCTATTTCCCCCGACATCACTAGCCACAATTTTTATACCAGAGACATAAGCTTCTATTAAAGATAAGGACAAACCTTCATAAATTGATGGTAAAACAAATAGGTCAAAAGCTTTTAAATACCGACTAGCCTCCTTAATTTGACCTAAAAAATAGATATTTTTTGGAAACCTTTCAGCTATTTTTTGATACTTTTCTCTTTCTGGACCATCACCAATAATTATTAGCTTGGAATTAGGCTTAATTTCTAATATTTTAGCAAAATTAGCTATTAAAAACTCATAATTCTTAGGATAAGCCAATCTTCCAATAGATCCCAATAAAAAACAATCATTATCTTCAATTCCAGCCTTATTTAAGATAAATCTCCGAGCCTCTTCTTTACTTAAAAAATTAGTATCAACTCCATTATATATCAATTCAGCTGATTTTACTATCTTTTTATTTAAAGCGAATTCAAGATTCTTCTGGCTAACAAACACTAAGTCATCTACAAAAAAGAAGCCAAATTTAAAAAATAATTTGAAGACTGAAGACTTTAGCCAGTTGCTCTGATAATTTTCATCTAAAACCGACAATCCATGAACTGTAAAAACGTTTTTAACGCCCATATTAGCTATTTTAGACACAAAGGCACCTAACAAGGCGTTAGAACTGTTTAAATGAACTACATCGGGCTTAATTTCTCGAAGTAAATGATAAAAATTGAATAAAAACTTAATAATATTAAAAGGATTGGAGCTTTTTTCCAATCCTTTTACTAATCTAAAATTTATTTTATTCTCTTTAGCAAAATCAGATAAATAACCCTTTTTGCCAGAAGCAATTGTTATTTGATGACCTAAGTTAGAAATTTTTCGGCTTAAATTAGACACAAAGATTTGTGCCCCACCAACTTCAGACTTGGTTATCAAATACAATATTTTCATATTTAGTTTATTTTTTATCTATTTTTACCTCTACATACTCTTTGTCACCAGGATTTGATCTATAAATATAGTCCAAAATTGAATTTATTTTTTGTTCAACCTCCATTCGATTTAAATCACCAAAAAAATGGGTATTATAATCACCTCGACTACTTTGATAGATACTAGTTTGATAAACACTACTTTTTGTTTGATTTATTGGCCCCTTTTCTATTCTTCGACTATCTTTAGCATAAAAAAATAAAGACGAAATTAAAACAACAGCTATAAAGATAGAAACTAAGGCAAACAACCATCTTAAAATAAAACGATTTCCAATAATCAAAAGACCAATAATCATTAAAACTAAGGGCCAAAAAATAGCTTGATTAAAATAAAAATCCCACCAGCCCATATTTCTGCCTAGATAAAAAAGACCTAATAAAATAATCAACAAGCCAAAGAAAGACTTAAAACCAACTTTCTCGTGATTTCGTTTAAAATTATTTTTATAAGCTTCTCTTGATTCTTCTTTTTTATCTTCCTTTTTTTCTTCTTTTTTAATTTCTTCTGTTTTAATTTCTTCTGTTTTTTCTGCTTCTCCTTTTAGCTCTTCTGCTTGTTGTGCATTTTTGTTTTCCATATTTTTATGAATTAATTATAAAATTATTCTATTTTCTTTTAAATAGAATCATTAAACCAATCAAAACTAAAAATATTGGCCAAAAATTAGTCCAAATATTTTGTAAATCAAAAATATTATCTACTAAAAAAATAAAACCAAATAAAATAAAAATTATTCCCAGTAAAAATCTCCAATCACTTTTTTTTGTTTCTGCGCCTAAATCTTTTATTTTTTTACCAACCTTTTCAACAAACTCACCGGCTTTTTCTTCGTTAACAAGGCTATTATTGTTTTTTCTATCTTCAGATGGTATTAAAATAGCACAAATTAAATAAACAATAACTCCAGAGCCTCCACCAAAGACTAGAGCTAAAAAGATTAAACGCACTATCAAAGCGTCTAATTCAAAATACTTGGCGATACCTCCACAAACGCCAAATATTATACGATCATCTTGCGACCGATAAATTTTTTTTGTCTGTTGCATAGTTTTGTAAAAATTAATTATATTACTTAAAAATTATATAATTTTTAATAACTCCTTACACATTGCAATTTATCTCTCAAAAATTTCTTTATCCATGTTATTTCCCGCAACACTTCTTATACTTCTTACCACTACCACAAGGACAAAGGTCATTACGACCAACTTTGTTTCCTTCCTCGTCTTTAACCTTGTCTTTAACTAAATCAACGGTTCCGGTACTGTTTAAACTTCTTTTAGCCATTTCCTTAGCTGGAGCTGAAAAATTACTAGCTCTTTCCATGACACTAGGACTTATAAAATTACTAACATCACCAGTTTTAAAAATAGAATAGGCTACTTGTTTTTGAATAAGGCCTAAAAGTTCATGATACATTCTATAAGCTTCTTTTTTATACTCAACCAAAGGATCTCTTTGACCATAACCACGAAGGCCAATACCTCTTCTTAAATAATCAACTGTCTCTAGATGTTCAATCCAAAGATTATCAATAGAACGAAGAAGTATTCCTTTTTCAATTTCAATAAAATTAATATCTAAATCTTTGAAACCCTCTGACATCTGTTTATAATTCTCTTGTGCTAAAGACACTAAATAATCATTTAGATCTTTTCTCAAATCTTTTGAACCATCATCAGATTCAGTAAAAGATAATATTTTATTTTTTTGTTCTCCACTTAAAGAAAAAATAGTATTAATAGTTTCCGATATTTCTTTCAAATTCCAATCTTTATTATTCTCAGCAGCAGTGTGAAAATTAATTGTTTGCCAAATTTCATCTTCCACCATTTCTAAGATAATTTCCGACAAAACTCTTCCTTTTTTGTCTAGGCCTTCTTTTTGATTGTTGTAAGAATTTAATACTTCGCGACGTTTTTTGTAAATAGCTTCACGATGCTTATTAATTACATCATCATATTCAACCACATGTTTACGTAAATCAAAATTATTACCCTCTACTCTTTTCTGAGCTGACTCAATTGAACCAGAAACCATTTTATTTTGAATCGGCATGTCTTCTGGTAATTTCAAAGTATTCATGATTGATTTTAACTTATCACCACCAAAAATTCTCATTAAATCATCATCGGCTGAAATATAAAACTGACTAGAACCAGGATCACCTTGACGACCAGCACGACCACGAAGCTGATTGTCAATACGACGAGATTCATGTCTTTCAGTGCCAATCACATGTAAACCACCTAAATCCCTTACCTTGGCTTGATCTTCTCCAACCGGCGGATTTCCACCTAAAATAATATCAACACCACGACCAGCCATGTTAGTAGCAATGGTTATAGACCCTGGTTGACCAGCTTGAGAAATTATTTCCGCCTCTCTAAAATGGTTTTTAGCATTTAAAATATTGGGATGTAAACCTTCTCGTTCCATCATCTCCCCCAACAATTCATTATCTTCAATTGAAACTGTTCCAATTAAAACCGGCTGACCCTTTTTAGTTCTCTCTTTAACTTCTGAAATTACAGCCATGAATTTACCCTCTTTAGTTCTATAAATCAAATCATTAGCGTCTTGCCTAATATTAGGTTTGTTAGTTGGAATTATTATTGTTTCTAAATTATATATTTTATAAAACTCCTCAGCTTCAGTTACAGCCGTTCCAGTCATACCAGAAAGTTTTGGATACATCCTAAAATAGTTTTGAAAAGTAACCGTAGCTAGTGTTTGTGATTCTCTTTGAACAATCACGCCCTCCTTAGCCTCAATAGCTTGATGTAAACCCTCACTATAACGACGACCAGGCATCAAACGACCAGTAAATTCATCAACAATTAAAATTTCGCCATCTTTAACAACGTAGTCTTTGTCTTTTTTAAATAAAACTCGAGCTTTTAAAGCTTGCTCAATGTGATGAACATCTTTAACACCTCCAGCCACATAAATATTTTCAACACCTAACCATTTTTCCATCTTAGAAATACCTTCTTCGGTTAAAGTAGCTGCTCTCATCTTCTCATCAACATTATAATCCTCGTTCTCTTTTAAATTTCTAACCAATTCAGCAAAACGAGCATATTTATCATTAGAATCCTCAGCTGGAGCACTGATAATTAAAGGAGTTCTAGCCTCATCAATTAAGATAGAATCGATTTCATCAACAATGGCGTAATAAAAATCTCTTTGAACCATTCGGCTCAAATCAGAAACCATGTTATCTTTTAAATAATCAAAACCAAATTCATTATTAGTTCCATAAGTTATGTCACAATCATAAGCTTCTTTGCGACTAACTTTTCTAAAAGGCTTTAAACGAGGATCAAATTCATTTTCATCACTAGCACTTGGATCATAAACAAAAGCAGTATTATGAACAATAACACCCGTTGTTAAACCTAAAGCATAATAAACTGGAGCCATCCAACCAGCACCAACTCTAGACAAATAATCGTTAACTGTAACTAAATGAGCCCCTTTGCCCAGTAAAGCATTTAAATACAAAGGCAAGGTAGCCACTAAAGTTTTACCCTCACCAGTTTTCATTTCAGCAATTTGACCACGATGTAAAACAATTCCACCAACTAATTGAACATCATAATGCCTTTGACCTAATATACGAGAAGAAGCCTCTCTAACAGCAGCAAAAGCTTCTGGTAATATTTCATTAAGTTTTTCCTGTTGTTTTTTAAAATCAATTTCCTTTTGACCATTTAAAACGCCCAAACGCTTTTTCATTTCTAAACTAAAATTTTTCAACTCTTCATCAGTCTTCTTTTTAAAATCATCTTCGAAAGAATTTATTTGATCAACAATTGGTTGTAAAGATTTTATAATTTTTTCATTTGGATCACCAAAAATTTTATCCCAAAATCCCATAGTTTTCATTTTAATTTTTAGGGGGGATTTTTTCAAATCCCCCGCTGATTAAACATTGAGGAGCTACTGATATGCTTCAGTCAGCTCGCTTATTAACACTTCCAAGAACTCGTCAGAGCCATCATTCCCTTTTCTAGTTATAGAAACTGTTTCCTGGGAGTTAGAACTCTTTAAAAGACGAAAAAAAGAAGCTCTGATACTTGTTTGATGCCAAACTTCCCCTTTGTAGATTACTGCCATCGAAAAAAAATTTATTTTTTCAAACTAAACTAACATACCTCCCTAAAAAGAGAGTAAAGGAGAGCTTCTGCCACTTTTTTAAAAAAAGTGGGGATTAAACACAAAGAACTAAATATAATAATTAATTATAACATTTTTTAACAAAAAAGTCAAAGGTTATTTACCTCTTTTTTTGTCTGTCTTTTTTTCTTTATACTTTTTGATAGACAAAACTAAGTGGTCCTTAACTTTATCAATCGCCTTATTAATTGTTGGTTCCATTTTCTCAACTCTCAAAACAGTACCTGGAAGAGATAAATTAACCTCAGCTCGATAAATTTTACCAGAAGTCTTTTTGTTTAAAGCATGTTCTAGCTCTACATCACAATTACTAACACTAACACCACCCAAATATTTTCCCAACATATTCATTTTTTCCCCTACATACTCTTTCAAATCATCTGTTAACTCTAACTTAGTTGTTTTAATTCTGATATCCATATTGTTTATATGTTTTATTTTTAAGATAAAACATTAAATTAATAATAAAATAATTAATTAAACAATCCTATTAAATCTTTTAAGGTTATCCAAACAAAAAGCAACATTAAAAGAGCAAAGCCAGAATTGTGAATAATAGCCTCAACCTCTTGTTTGACTGGTTTACCTTTTATTTTCTCAATAAGCAAAAATATAAATCGACCACCATCTAGAGCTGGAAAAGGAAAAAAATTAATAACTGCTAAATTTAAAGAAAGCAAGGCTGTAAATTGAATCAAATAAATTATTCCCATTCTAGCCATCTGTCCCGTTAAATTAGCAATACCAACTGGACCAGCCACTTCAACTCCGACAGATTGACCAACTATTAAATCTCTAATAACTACATAAAAAGTATAAATAATTGTCCATAAAAAAATAAAAGTAGCTTTAAGACCCTCCCACAATGCTAAATACCAGGGATATTTGATTGTGGCCGTATTGGCAATTGAGATGCCAATCACATATCTATTAAGATCCTCTCTAAACTCAGGAGTAATTAAAATCGTTTGTTCTTCACCGCTTCTTTTTATTTCCAAAGAAGATTCTTCTGGATTGTTTAAAAAAGACTGAACATCATCATCACTTTTAATTTCTTGCTTATCAATATTAAGAATAATATCCAAAGGTTTTAGACCGGCTCTTTCAGCTGGGGAATCTTTAGCTACCTCTACAATTTGAACTTTGGCATCTGATATTTTTATATTTTTTTCTTTTAAAGATTGATCATCAACAGCATGAGGGAGACCAATCATAAAACCAATAGATATTAAAATCCAGGCTAAAAAAACATTCATCAAAACACCCGCTGAAACAACCACTAATCTTTTCCAAACTTTTTGCGAAGAAAAACTATCTTTATCTTGACGATTTTCGCCATCCTCACCTTTTATTTTAACAAAACCTCCGATCGGAATAGCATTTATAGAGTAAACAACGCCTGGGCAATCATTAACCTTTCCCCTACCCCACTTAGTTTTCCATTTATTATTTTTATTTTTATAAAAACCAAAAATTCTTGGGGGAAAACCAAGTCCAAACTCATCAACTTTTATGCCCAATTTTTTAGCCGAATAAAAATGACCAAATTCATGGAACAAAACTAAAATTGATAAAACTGCTAAAAAAACTATAATTGTTATAAACATAATTTTATATTTCCATTATCTCTACTTCTTTTTTATCTCTAATTTGTTTTATTTCTCCATTAATTTTTTCTATCTCTTCATCTAATTCTTTAACAAAACGAAACTTATCATCTTCGCCAATCTCCTTCGAATCAAAAGCATCTTCAATGCTAGATTTAACATCATCTCTCACTTGTCTCAATGAGACTCTAGATTTTTCTTGTTTTTCATTGACCTTTTTAACAGCCTCTTTTCTATTTTCTTCTGTCATTTGAGGAATGTTTAATCTAATTTTGTCCCCTTCATTTATTACGCCTAAACCAAGATTAGCTTCAATTATGGCTTTTTCTATAGCTTTTAAAGAGTTTTTATCCCAAGGAGTCAAGGTCATACTACGAGAATCACTTACAGAAATATTGCAAACAGAATTTAAAGGACTTTTAACACCATAAGCTTCAACCAAAATTCCATCAAGCATAGCTGGGTTAGCTCTACCAACTTTAACGGTTGATAAATCTTTTTTAAAATAATCAAGCACAGCATTAAAATCTTCTTTTTTGTTTTGAATATAGTTATTCATAATATTAACGTTAATTATAAATTATTAATTATTTAAAGATTCACTAAAAAATTTTTATCTTTAAAATTTAGATTTTATGCAAAGTTCTAAATTTTATATTTAAATTTTATATTTTAGTAAAATTTGAGGAAAAGACGAGAAGCGAAGTGAATCGTATTACAAT
>CAZNDY010000004.1:0-8076 GCA_964572055.1 uncultured Gammaproteobacteria bacterium | reverse complement strand
ATATTTTAGTAAAATTTGAGGAAAAGACGAGAAGCGAAGTGAATCGTATTACAATACGATGAACGAGCCTCGCAGTCTTTGACAAAAAAGTTTACTAAAATATAAATTTATTACTTTTTAATTTTCTTAATCCCCATATATATTATAGAAGGATTATTAAAATCAATCAACAAATTACTACCAGCACGAGAGGTCGGTAATTTTTTAACATTCCAAGTATTACCCCCATCAAAAGAACGGAAAAAACTGGTATTAGTAACATAGAAAACTTCATCAGCATTTTGAGGATTAACAGCAATAGCATTAATTGAAGAATCAGCCTCGGGAGTTAAAAGACTTAATTTAGTCCAACTATGCCCCTCATCAAAAGATCTCAAAATAACTTTATCGGTTGCCAAAAACAAAGAATTATCAGCATAAGAATAAATTAAATCTTTAAAATTAACACCCAAGGAAAACTCTTTTAATTCCTTGCCATAATCAGTCCAATTAGTATTATCAAATTGATTTTTGTATTGTTCTAACTCCTCTAAACTAGCGCCACCGGCTGAATTAAAACGATAAACCCCACTTTTAACAGTCGCTACAAAAACCGAACGACTATCTTTAGGATTAACTAATATTTTTTTGACACCATCATTCAATCTTTGAATTGCCCTCCAACTATTTCCACCGTCCATACTTCTTAAAACATCACCGCGAGATGTTCCCATATAAACAATTTCAGGATTATAATGATCTAAGGCGACAGCCATAACAAAAACTCCTTGATTGTTATCAAAATAAACCTGTTCAAAACTACGAGCACAATCATCAGTTCTATATAGTTTATTCTCTAAACCAACAAAAATTGTACACTTGTCTTTATAATCTATAGCAATATCATTAATAGTTACACCAGGAAGGGACAAGGCTTTGTTCCAACCACGACCAACATTGTAAGTATAATAAAGACCATTATCAATAGTAGCCAAATAAACAGCTGCACTATCGCTTGGATCAATAACCATTTTATCAACATCAACACTAGCAATACTGCCCGGATTTCCAGTTATGGTTGGAATTTGAGGGACATGTTTCCATGTCTCACCCTTATTACCACTAACATAAACACCTCCGTCCATCACACCAACACCCTTAGTCTTAACATTAAGAGAACAGGCTGAAAGAAAAAGTACTGACACCAGGATTAATATAAATTTTGTTTTTTTCATACTTATTTAATTTTATTATATTTTAAATATTTATAGCAATATAATCTAAAACTGATTTTAAAGACATGTTGCTTGCTAAATAATTATTAGCTTTTTTAAAAATATTTTCTGCTATTAAAATAGATTTATTATCTCTATAACTACTTTTTTTCATTTTTTCAATTAAAAAATCATTTTGGATTAAGTCTGGCCGACCGCTATTTAAAAAATTCAAATCTCTAAACAATGATTGCCAAATATCTATAATACTTAAATTTTCACTCAAAACAGAATCTAAACGGCAAAGATCGTTAATAATAACACCTCTTTCTACTAAATCGTAATTTAAAAAATCAACTAAATACTCAGCTGTTTGGCGATAATTATTATAAAAATCTGAATCTTTAATAAACTTTTTAGCCAACATTGGCCTACCCAAAGAAAGTTTAGCAATATTCTTAGCTTCAGATGGTTTTAAGCCATGCCCATCTTTTAGCAAAGAATAAAGATCTTCAAAATTCAAAGGACTTAGATTAATAATTTGACTGCGAGAAACAATCGTCTTTGGCAGTGAATCAATATTATTAACCGTCAAAATAACTACTAATTTTTCTTTAAAATCTTCTAAAATTTTAAGCAGTGCATTGGCTGAATTTTGATTAAGGTTTTCGGCATCTTTTATAACAACTATTCGATAAGAATTTAGAAAAGAGCCAGAAGACAAAAATGATATCAATGATCTAATTTGTTCAATAGAAATATTTTTTTTATCTTCCTGTTTTTCAATAACTAAAAAATCTTTATTTATCTCCAAAAGATTTTCTCGATCTTTGAACTCTGGTTTTTCTTTAACAAAAATATTTCTAGCGAAATGTTTAGCCAGGGAAAATTTACCTAAATCACGAATCCCAGAAAAGATATAAGAATTAGCCAAATAGGCATTTTCTATATTTTTTTCTAATAAATCAATAGCTTTCTGATTTCCAATTTCCGGCCAAATATATTTCATATATTAATTATTTACTCTATTATTATAACACAAAAAAATACAAATTAAAAGACCTATTTTGACAAAAAAACAAAAAATAGGCCTTAAAACTACAACAAACTTTTAAATCCAACTATTTTATTCATTCCCTTCAAGGGAAAGGACACATAAAAACTGGTTCCCTTATTCTCGGCTGATTCAAACCAAATTTTTCCACCAGATTTATCAACAATTGACTTAACTATATATAAACCTAAGCCAGTACCACTAGTGTCTATCTTTTGAGCATTATCAGCCCGAAAAAGTTTGGTAAAAATTTTTGCTTGTTGATTTTTGGGAATACCATAACCATTGTCTGTTACTTTAAAAACAATATTTTTTTTACTTCTATCAAGACTAAGGCTTAAATGAATGGAGCCACCATCTGGAGTATAATTAATAGAATTAGATAAAATATTCTGGAAAACTATACCTAATAATCTTTTATCAGCTGAAAATTTTAAAGGAATGTTTTTAGCTATTCGACGATAAAATTTAATTTTCTTACTACCTATAATAACCTTGTGAAACCTTATAACATCATTTACTAACTCTACCAAATTTATTTTCTCCGGACTAATCATCAGACTACCAACTTCAATGCGAGAAACATTCAACAAAGAATTAACCAAACCAACCAAATGCTGATTACTAGTGTGAATTTCCTCCAAATAAGATCTTTGCTCTTCGCTGATTCGATCATTATCTTCAAGCAACATTTCAGTGTACCAATTAATAGCTGTTAAGGGAGTACGAAGCTGATGAGAGGCTAAAGATACAAATTCAGATTTAGCCCTATCAATTTCTTTTTCCTCGGTAACATCAAAATTAACTCCTATCATTTTATATGGTCTATTTTTTTTATCAAAAACAACGTTAGCAAAGGCTTTTATATATTTAATAGAATTATCTGAAAAAACTATTCGAAAAACTGAATTAAAATTACTTCTGCTAGAAATTGCTACATCAATTTCTTTTTCTACTCGAGCTAAATCATCAGGATGACAAATTTTTTTCCAAGAATTAAACTTGCCATCAAATTTACCACGCTTCACTCCATAAAGTTTATACATTTGATCGTCCCAAGTTAAAATTTTCGTTTTCAGATTCAAATCCCAAATTCCAATTTGAGCTGACTCGGTGGCCAATTTTAAATGATGCAATAAACGTCCTAATTTCCTAGAATTTTCTTTAATTATTTCTTCATTTTTCCTTTTAATAGTTATATCCTCACCCGAACTAAGAACCCCTATTATTTTTCCTTGATCATCTCTAATAAAAGTACTAATCCAGGCAACTAATATCTTTTCACCCTTCTTGGACAAAATTTCATTTTCAAATGCCTCATCTATTTTCTTTATTTTTCCAGAAACTAATTTTTTAAAAAAAGTTAAGACTCTTTCCTGTTCTTCTTTAGGTAAACAAATTTTAAACCAATTTTTACCTATAAGCTCTTCTTTTTTAAAACCAGAAATCTCTAAACCCTTTTTATTAACCATTAAAACATTTCCTTCTTTATCTAAGGCTAACAATATAACCTTAGCTATATCTAAATATTTTTGAGCCCTTTCTCTCTCTTCTTTCAATTTATCCTCAATTGATTTCATTCTACTTATATCTCGGAAAACAAATAAGCGACCATAGGGTTTATTATCTTTATCAAATAATTGCTCCACCGATAAATCAAAATATTTTTTATTAATTTCAATTTGTTTTTTAAAATTAATTCTAAAAGATTTTGAGATTTCTATTATTTTTTTTAAATCTGGACAAAAACTAAAAACTTTTTCTAAATCTCTACCTAAGGCATTAAAATTATTTTTTAAATTAAAAAAACTCAAAGCTGAAGGATTAATGTCTATTATTTTATTGGCTCTATCAACCACAATCAAACCATCAGACATTTTTTCAACCAAAAGACTTCTGGCCAAAGGAATAAGATCTAAAAACTTCCAGTAAAAAATAGCGATTACAAACAAAATACCAGTAATAGAAAAAGAAATTCTGGTTATGTCCAGCCCTGGAAGCTTGAAAAAACCAGAAATATAAAAGATGTTGGCAAGTAAAGGTATTAAAACGCCAATTAAAATAACACTAACTTGATAACTATGTGGCTTCTTTAGCTTCAGAAAATTTTTAATAAACAAAAAAGAACCAAGAAAAAGAAGTGTATAAGAATAAGTTAAATGAACAAACCAAAACCATAAACCATATCTATAAACTATAGGATGAACTAAGCCAACCTTATAATCAGAAAGATAATAAGAACTCCAAATCAATCCATGATACTCATTAGTAAAAACTAAAATTAAAGTAAAAATGGGCACCGCCAACACTAAAAAAATATTTTTAGTGTTTATATAAAAATCGAGCTTATTATAACTAAGAGAAAATATTAAAAAGAAGAATGGAACAAAAATAGCTCCAATATAATCAAATTTAGATAAAATAACTTTTAAATCTGGAGTAATCACGGCTGACTCCACCGCACCAATTAGCGACCAATAAAATAAAAAAAGACTTAAATAAAAAAAAGAAGTCCCAACTCTGTCGGACTTTCTTTTCCAAGATACCAAAACTAAAAAAGCAGTTATTAAAACAGAAACAGAATAAACTAAAGTATAATAGTTGCAAGAATAATCAATCATAAATTTGATAATAATCAATATTATTATAACAAATTTATAATTAAAAACAAAATTTAAAGTTTATTGTCTCTTGGCTCTATTTCTATCATTTTCAGTTAAATACTTTTTACGCAATCTTATATTTTTAGGTGTAACCTCTAAATATTCATCATCGTTCATAATACTTAGACCTGTTTCTAAACTAAGTTCCATTGGTGGTGTTAATTTAATAGCATCATCAGAACCAGAAGCACGAACATTAGTTAGCTGTTTACCCTTGATTGGATTAACGCACAGGTCATTACCTTTAGCAACATTACCAATAACCATTCCTTCATAAACTTCAACATTAGGACTAATGTATAAAACACCTCTTTCTTGTAAATTCCACAAGGCATAAGCCAAGGCTTTACCGGAAATCATAGAAATCATCGAGCCTAATTCACTTTTCTCAATGTTACCAACATGAGGTTTAAAATCCAAAAAATGAGTACATAAAATACCCTCGCCTTTAGTGTCCACTACAAACTCATTACGATAACCCAAAAGACCTCTGGTTGGAATTTCAAAAATTAATCTAGCTTGGCCATTATGATTTTTAATGCTCATTATTTGTCCTTTTCTTTTGGAAAGTTTTTCAATAACAGCTCCAGACATTTCTTCAGGGACATCAATAGTAACCTCTTCAAAAGGCTCATGGTCAACTCCATCAATATTTTTAATGATAACCTGAGGTTGAGAAACCTGCAATTCATATCCCTCTCTTCTTAAATTTTCTAATAAAATAGCAACATGAAGCTCTCCTCTACCAAAAACCTTGTAATAACTAGCATCGGAAAAATCTATTTTTAAACCAACGTTTATTTCCAATTCTTTTTCCAATCTTTCTTTTAATTGACGATTAGTCACGAATTTACCTTCTCGACCAGCAAAAGGAGAATTGTTTATCAAAAAATTAAGAGAAATCGTTGGTTCATCAATTTTTATAGCTGGAAGCATTTCTTGATCAACCTTTTGACAAATTGTTTCACCGATATAAATATCTGGCAAACCAGCCACCATTACGATATCACCAGCCTCAGCTTCTTTAACCTCTTTTCTTTCTACACCCTGAAAAGTAAACAACTTAGAAACTTTTCGACTTCTAGTTTCTCCATTTTGATTTTTAACAACAACCTCTTGAGCAGCCTTAATGGATCCATTATAAACACGACAAATAGCCAATCTTCCTAAAAAATTATCATAAGCTAAATTAAAAGGTTGAGCAGCCAAAGAAGAGTCTTTTGAATCAAGACTAGACGCTGGTTTAACTTTTTCAATAATTACATCTAGTAAAGGGTTTAAACTATCAGATTCATCCTCCA
The DNA here is from genome assembly GCA_964572055.1 of uncultured Gammaproteobacteria bacterium. Taxonomy (GTDB): domain Bacteria; phylum Patescibacteriota; class Patescibacteriia; order Patescibacteriales; family UBA12465. The sequence continues at coordinate 1,865 of CAZNDY010000004.1, read as the reverse complement.
ACTTCATCTTCGCTATACCCTGTTTAGAAGCAGCATAAACAACTGTAAAATCTAATTGCTCATCATTGGCTCCCAAATCTAAAAATAATTCATAAACCATTTCAACTACTTCCTCTGGTTGAGCGGCCGGCTTGTCAATCTTATTAATAACCACTATTGGTTTTAAGCCAAGTTCTAATGACTTTTTTAAAACAAATTTAGTTTGAGGCATTGGGCCTTCTTGAGCATCAACTAAAAGCAAAACACAATCAATAGATCTAAGTATTCGCTCTACCTCCGAACTAAAATCAGCATGACCTGGAGTGTCAACTATATTTATTTTAGTATCTTTATAAAAAACAGAAGTGTTCTTGGAATAAATAGTAATTCCCCTCTCCTTTTCTAAGGCATTGCTGTCCATACTAGTTTCTTCAGAAGACATTCCGGTTTGGCGCATTAAAGCGTCAGTTAAAGTTGTTTTACCATGATCAACGTGAGCAATAATGGCTATATTTCTAATTTCCATATTTTTCTATTTAATTTTTATTTATAAAAGCAAAAAATTACGCATGAGCGTAATTGATATAAAAAATTCTACTTTTTTTCGAAAACTTCTATATCTAGTTTATCCGAATTTAATAATACAACTTATTTTAAAAACAGTCAAGCGACTTGAACCCTATTTAAATACTTAATTTTTTTAAAATTGATGGCAATTTCTTAAAACTTTTTTGAAATTGTTGCAAAGTTTTTGTACTTCTTAAAGCTGCCGCTGGATGAAACATGGGCACTAACACAAAACTACTAGTTTTAAAAATTTTTCCTTGATCAAGTGATATCTTTCCTTTAGGAAAAAAATAATTAAAAGAAAATCTACCTAAAGTAACAATTATTTTAGGATTAATAATCTCAATTTGCTTTTGCAGGTATGGTTGATAAGCTTCAATTTCCGACGGAAATGGATCACGATTATCAGGTGGTCTTCTTTTAACAATATTGCTAATATAAACATCTTCTCTGCTCAAACCCAAGTCTTCAATTGTCCTAGTTAAAAGCTGTCCAGAACGACCAACAAAAGGTCGAGCTAATTGCTCTTCTTTTAAACCAGGAGCCTCGCCAATAAAAAAAATTTCAGCCTCAGACGAGCCCTCACCAAAAACCAAACTAGATTCTTGAAGTGGCAAAGACTTGTCTCTAAGCATTTCATTTTTTAAATTAATTAATTGCCTATCTTTATTAAACATATTGCTTCTAATAATATAACAAAAATTTATAAAAGAAAAAACCTCAAAAAATAAATTTTGAGGTTTAATAAAAACAAAAAAAATAAATTAATTTGGCACAACTACATAATAATAGTCATCAGCCATTAAAATGTCCGGGCTATCAAAAGAACTAATTTCGGCCCCATATCCAGAGCTAAAAACGTCTGAGTTAATAACAAAGTATTGACCATTATTTTTTGTCAAAAAAAGAAGAGCATATTGATTGTCTGGTAACTTTTTTCTAAATTTCCGACAAAAACTAATAATTTGAGACAAGGTAAAAACTAATTTGTCCAAATCTTCAGAAATACTTCTGAAAATTTTTTCAAAAGTTAAATCATCATCTAGCTCATACACCTTGAAATTGGTTTCTGGGGTTGGCAAGGAAAATTTAAATCCCAAAGTCTCAAAACGGCTGTCGATGCAAGCCATAAAAACATCCTGAGCTTCATTAATAAGTTGATTGCCATCACACTCCTCAATAAACAAATCTTTGTTATCAAGGATTAAGATGAGACTATTAGTTTCAATTTTATTATTCATTTTCTCTGGTTTTAAGGTTTTTAATTTAAAAGTACTTCAAATCATTATATCATATAATATTAATAAAGTCAATATATT
>CAZNDY010000003.1:3927-38752 GCA_964572055.1 uncultured Gammaproteobacteria bacterium | reverse complement strand
TAATAGCTTTTTTCACTCTTAAAATAAAAATTGTATCTCCTAAATTTATAAATGCCTTTAATTTATTAGCTGCTATCATTTTCTTATTCTTGGGCGGTTTTTATCTAGCGAGAATATTTTAAAGAATATTTCTTTATTGATTTTCTTATAGAAATACTATACAATAATAAGTCAAAAAAGAACCTTAAAAACTAAATAATAATGAAAAAATTAAAAGAAAAAATAACTATATTTTTGGATTGTTTTTTTGTTTGGAAAGTTAAAAAAAACAAAAAAGACGAACCTGAAGATGCTTATATTTATTTTTGCCCATCATTTGGAGATAATAGCTATCCAAATTCAAGTAATCAAGTCTTAGCTCTTATTTTAGAAAAATACTACTTACAAAAAAGAGTGATAATAATTATTCAAAAAGAAATAGCAGATTATTTGTCAGATGTTATAGTAAATTTTACTATTAGTAAGCATCAAAAAGAATCTAAGTATTTAGACACTTTTAAAGTTTGCAGACAATGCTTTAATTATTGTCAAGAAATAAATCTCAAAAAAATTCTAGTTTTTTGCTCACCCTGATCATCTGTGGAGAATAAAAAAAGTTATGGAGAAGCTAGGGGCAAAAATTTATGTAGCTGACACCAGCACTTGTCCATATAATAAAAAATCAAAACAAATATGGACTAGGAATAAATTTTTCTTCATAGCTCGAGAAATATTTGTACGTTTATATTATTTTTTCTCTGGTAAAATCTAAATTAAACCTGCTTATGCGGTTTTTTTTATTTTTATGGTTTAATTTCAATTTCACCATAACTGATCAAACTATTGATTTCGGAATAATATTCAGCTTTTATCCAGGCGTCAGATCTAGCAATATCGGATATTTTAACTTCATCTAATGTTCCTTTAAAAAATCTACTAGAACCATCATAAGACCCTATATGTAGTGGATAGTTAGAATAACTCACTGATCCACCAGAACCCGAAACAACTAAAAAGCCATCTTTATATAACCTTAAATTACCACTAGAGTCTAAAGTAAGAGTGGCTAGATGCCAATTATTATCACAAGGATTTACTCCATCAGATTTAAAAGTCAAGGCTCCACTATTATAATATCCCAAACCATCACTACCAACAACTGTTGCAATTGTTGTGCCTGGACTTACTCTATGAAAATTTATCATTCTTCCACCAGTAGCACTACTAATAGTTCCCATAGAAAAAGGAGAACAGTTAAACCAATTAGATAAAGTTAGGCTCTGGCCAAGATTAAACGAGTCTGATGGATTGGATGTTATGTAACTATTAGAAGAAAAAAATTGTCCTTTAGTTATTAGTGAGCTCACTTCTAATGGATTATTAAAACTCGCTTTATTACCCTGATTAAAATATGAAGTACTATCGGCAACAATCGAATTATTAAGATCCTTTAAGTGCCAAACTAATTTATAGTTAGAACTCCAAACAGAAGAAGGAGCGGAGGTGTCAAGTGAACTTTCAGAGCTATAATAAATGAAAAACTCAGTATCATCATCAGAAGATATGCTTGGAATCTTAACCCAATATTCAGCTTCATTGTTTAAAGGATCGTATAACTCCTTTTCGTGTGAAAATACAACTTGAGAATCTATGCTGGCAAACCTTATATCATTTCCAGTAACTTGAGTCTTTGAAAAATCAAAATTAGAATTATTTAATTTTATTAAAATCGGAAAATTATTCAAATTAGTATCTATAAGAGAATTGTCTATTGTTATTTTTTTTCTATAAGTAAAACCTGGAAGCCAATCTTGATTTACAAAATAAGAACTCTCCTCATATTCTATATAAGGAGAAACAACCCTAAAACCATCATAAGAAGTTCTAAAAATTTCGTAACCACTACCGTTAATTGATTCCTCTTTAGAATCAGTAGGTATAGCCTTAAGATACTTGTTATTATTAGTTAAAAAAGATAAATCTGCTAAATTAAGACAATTAACAGCGTCTGTTTTACATATTTCTCTCTTCTCTGTGCTTATCTCTTCTGGCAAAACACCTTCATTATCAATGACATATTGAGTAATGGCATTAGAGATAGTTTTAATATCAACCATTCTCTTAGCATTGTTAGTATCTCGAAGATGTTTTACTGGATTAATAGCCAATATAACTATAATGGACAAAATCGTCATTAAAGCAACAACCAAAATTATTTCCAGTAAAGTAAAAGCTTTTTTATTGTTTTTTGATAATCTATTCATAAAATTTAATAATAAATATTTTAACAAAAAAAATAAAATAAACAAAATAAAAAACTACTTTTATTCAGCAGTTTTTTTATTTCTAAAAATTATTTATTACTTTTTAGTTTTTTTAACATTTTTTTTCTCAGAAGAAACGGTTTTTTTCTTGGGAGAAACAGTCTTTTTATTTGTTTCGACCTTCTTAACCTCTTTTTTTACTTCTTTTTTATTTGGTTTAGAAATTATTTTTTTTACATCTTTCTTGGTTATTTTCTTTTTATTATCATTATCATCTGTTTTTTTAACTTCACTTTTTTTATCATTATTGTTAGATAACTTAATAACATTATTTTTAAGAGTTAAAATATCTATAAGTCTATCTAATTTTGAATTTAAAAGCTCAAACTGTTTGTCTAAAGAATTATTATTTTCAAAAGATTTTCTAGAATTACCACCCTTGCCAAAACACTCATCACAATAAACTGGCTTGTCAGGTGATGGCTTAAAAGGAACTTCACAATCCTTTCCACACTCATCGCAAACAACCTTAAACATTTCTCTCTCTCGATTGTGAGAATCTTTTGATTTAAAAAAATCTCTACCACTAGAACCTCTAGAATTCAAATTTTCTCTATCAGCGAAACAATTACTACAATAAACAGGCTTATCACCTCTTGGTTTAAAAGGAACTTCGCAAACAACACCACATTCAGCGCAAACAGCTTTATGCATCTCTGACTTACCTCCCCTAAAATTAGTATTTCTGTGAGAATCTCTGCCACCAAAACCACCACTTTTTCTATTTCTAGAATTCCTATCTCTATTAAAATCTCTCATAAAATTATAATAAATATTATTTAATTAATCTTTACAAACAATCCAAGAAGATATCCCGCCAAATTTCTAAGGCGGGATAACTAACTTGATTAAACGCGCTTAACATTAACCGCATTCATACCCTTTGGAGACATTTCTGTTTCAAAAGAAACTGTATCTCCTTGTTGTAATTCATTGAATTGAACATCAACTAATGAGTTACTATGAAAGAAAAGATCTTTATCTTGACCTTCAACAACAATAAAACCAAAACCCTTATCATTTAAGGCTTTAATAGTACCTGTCATAAATTTTAGACTTAACTTGTTAAATTTGCAATTTAATAAAGAGTTTAAAAATCGACTACTTTTTGAGACGCATTATTCTTGCTCAAAAATTATAGCACATAAAAACAATTAAACCAATGCTTAAGACGGCAATAAAATTTCTTCTATTAATTCCCGTATTCCAGTCCTATTCTTGGTTGAACAAATAAGAATTTTATAGCCACTAAATATTTTATTTATTTGATTAAGTTGCTTCATCTTTTCCGAACTTTTTAATTTATCAATCTTATTAACAATAACTACTAATTTTTTATCATGCTCTTTTAAAGCCTGAAAAATTTCTAAATCATCTTTTGTCGGCCCAACTTTAGCGTCAATGATTAAAAAAACTTTTTTTTGTTCATAAGTAGTTAAGAATAAATACCAATTAATTAAATTTTCTACCTTAAATCTCATTTCTTTGGGAAGTTTAGCATAACCATAACCTGGCAGGTCAACCAAGTAAAAAGAATTATTAATCAAAAATAAATTTATTTCTCTGGTTCTACCTGGCAAAGCACTTGTTTTAGCTAAGTTTTTTTGATTAGTCAAAGAATTGATAATACTTGATTTGCCAACATTAGACCTACCAATAAGAGCAATTTGCGGTTTACTATCATTCAATATTGGATCTAATCCAACAATCCCCTTTACGAATTGAGCTGATTTTATATTAGTCATTTTTTTAAATTAAGTTTTATTATTTTGAGCTATAAAATATCTTATTTTTACGATAAAAAATTACACTTTAAAAATATAACATATATTTTTTTACAAAAAAATATATATAAAAGATTACAAACATTTTAAAACATCTAGTTGGTTTCCAAAATTTTTTCACCTCTCTTCTTTTTGTCTGGAATTAAAAAAACAAAAGCACTAATTAAAATTAAAATAGAAATAATTAAAATAGCCGTTTTCATTGAATAAATATCAGCAACATAACCAATAAATGGCAATATCCATAACTTATTCAAAGATTTAAATAACTCCAAAATTGAACCCATAGTTGCTCTTTTTTGATTTGGCACTTGTTCATGAAATAAATTATTGGCAACTGGTGATCTAAAATTTTCAAGCAAAAGGACTATAAAAAACAAACCAACCATCAGAACCGAATTTCCACCCAAGCCAAGAGGGATAAGAGCTAGAAAAGCAATAAAACCAGAATAATTCATAATTTTTTTTGCGCTCCATTTATCCTCCAGGCGAGAAATTGCTTTAACTATCAAAGCAATGATTATTAAAAAAACTGAATAAAAAATACCGAAGTATTGAAGTTCAATACCAGAATTTTTCATATAAGGTTGAACAAATTTTTCCAAAGCAGAAAAAGAAGCAGAGAAAAAGGCAATATTTAAAATTATATTAAGTACTGTTTTATTGTTTTTTATTTCTGAAAAAGCAATTTTTATAAACTCCCAATTTTCCCTTAGGCTAATTTCATTTTCTTTATTTTCTTCGTCAGTCTTAATTTTTTCCCAACTTAAAGTCTGAATAAAGTTTATTAAAGCTGGAATAGCAGCAATAAAAAAACAATATTAAATCCCAGGCGATAAGCAATAAAGCCACCAATTAAAGCGGATGCACTCTCTGAAATACGCGCATAAAACTTTTGATTAATTTTTATTTTAGTATAACTGGGATGATTTTTATCTTGAGATAAATAATTAAAAATAAAAGCTGTTTCTGTGCCCGAACGAAAACTTTTACCAAGCTCGTATATTAAATTAGCAACAAGCAAAACAATAAAGCTATTGGCAAAACCAAAAATTATAAAACTTGCGAATATTAAAAATTTAGACAATATAATACTTTTTCTATTTCCATACTTATCCGCAAACACACCCGTTGGAATTTCGATAATAAATGAGAAAACAGAGGCAATAGTAAAAATCCAGAATATATTAGCATAATTCAAGCCAATATCCTGAAAAAACAAAATCATAATCGGAACAAAATAAATTTGATTTTTCAAAAAAGAAGCTAGATAAAATTTATTTATTTGATTCATAAACTAACAAATTAGTCTGTATATTGATTAATTAAAATTATAACATAATTAAATTTATTACCCAACAAGGATCAGGGCCAAAGTATACATAAAAACACCTGTAAATACAGGTGTTTTAAAATTTGCTCGACATCGTTGATATTCGAACTAAAACTGTTAATCATAAAAAAGATCATCCACCTTCATTTTAAAAACCTTGGCAATATCCATTGCCAATTTTAAAGATGGAACATATTTTTCCTTTTCTAAAAAAATAATTGTTTCTCTGCGAACACTAACTTTGTCAGCTAATTCTTGCTGTGTCAAACCAAGGTTATTTCTTTTTTTCTTTATATCGTTTTTCATTTTATTTCTCTCTTTTGCTTAAATATTTAAACAAAATAGCATTGAGAAGCATAAGAAAGCAAACACTAAAGGCTAAATACTGACTTATTGCATATAGCACACCTTGTTTTTCTGAGATTGCCATTAAAACAAATGTTCCAATAGCACCTATCCAACCATAAATAAAGATTGAATAGCGAGCAGCATTTCCAGCAACTTGATAGTCTCTTTCATCTGCTAGCACTGCTTTAGTCTTAAGTTGTTTTCGACAATAATACATACCAGCCATCGCGCTTAACGTAAATACAATTGGAAGATAATAATTATTCATTGTAATCGAAATACTAATAGACGCACTCAATATAATAACAATTACCAAACGACAATAATGATACTGTTTATTTGTCATATTTTTTTGTTAATTATTTCTAACTATTTATATGTTATATCATTCTAACATTATTGTCAAGTACGATTATTTTCTATTACTCATCAAAATACAAAAACACTTATTAATACAAGTGTTTTTGAGCGTGGCTCGAGGAATAGGATTTGATTACACGTCGCGAAGTGCGCAGGCACTTCGCTTCCCCTTCGCTCATTCAAAAAAGACATCTTTCGATGTCTTTTTTTATTCGCTCCCTACTCAGATCTAGAAACTAGCAAACTGAGGTTTTACAAGGGTTTTTGGATATATTTCATAGATCAAAATAACGTAGCTCGGTCGGGGTTTAAATCAGAAAATAGGACAAATAAAATACTGAGTCTCTGTTTCTGAAGTTACAGGATTATTCCAAAAACTAATACTATCTAAATTTAAAAAAGAAATGCCTATTAAAATAACACCCGATATCATTAAATAAACTAAAAAATTAGAAAAATTCCTATCAAACCATTTAGCTATTTTTTTATATTCCTGTTTTTCTCTCATAATTTTTTCTTCTTTAACTGTGTTTTTTAAAAAATTAAGATATTCTTCTTTCCAATCTTCATGGTTTCTTTTTTGACCCATCACCTCTAACAACATTTTTATTTCCTCATTCATGTGGTTTATATGAAATTCATTCTGCTCACTCAAATGCTTATTTTCTCTAATTAAAATTTTATTTATATAAAAAATCCCTATCAAATCCACTAATATTAATAAAACGACACCTATTATTGTTAATTTTAAATTTTTTAAGTAAGAAACGTCTTTAACCAAAAAAGGAAACACGGAAACAATGATAGCAGAAGATAAAATCATTAAATTAAGTAAGAAATTTCTAAGTTGTTCTATATTCTTAAGACGAACATCAAAATAAAGCATTGACACTTCTTTTTGATTCTTATTAACTTTATCATATTGCTTATTGTAAATTTCCATATTAGTTTGTGTTTCTTGTTGATCCATATAATTATAAAAATATTAAATGTTACAAATATTACACTATAAAAAAGATATTTATCTACCTTGAGAAGTGTTATTCTTAAAGATTTTTTATTTGTTTTTTAATGCTTGTTATGTTTCTGTCTATTATATGGTAAACCCTCTTCTCTTTTTCAGATTCACCTAATAGACAATTTAATACTAAATTTTCGAGATTAGAAAGACTAATAAGTATTTCTTGTTTTTTATTGTTTTCCATAAAAATTAAATTGTTTTAATTATTTTTTATAATAAATTAATTTAAAAATAGCAATAAAGTTCTGTTGCTAATTATTATTATCATTCTTGATCTTTTCATGCAAATCAATCGTATTATGGTTCTTATATTAATAAGATTTCTTTAAAAAAATTAATCAATCTTCTCGATCCATTTATTTAGAATATTATAAATCTCATCCAAATGATTTTCATCCCTAAAAGTATGCTGAGCCCCTTTTATAACGTGCATTTCCTTTTTACCTGGTAATTTATCAAATAAAATTTGCTGGTGTTTTAGTGGAGTGGAGGTATCGAGCTCGCCAACAAGCATTAAAGCGGGCATTATTAATTTATCAACCTTTAATAATAAATTATATTTTAATCTATCCTCCATTTCGGCCCATTTGATAGTTTTTTTAATACCACTACTATACCCAATTGTCGTTCGCAAACCAGTCTTTTGCCAATCTTCTAATTCTTCTTTGGAATATGTTTGCTGACTCAATTCACCACTGATCACGGTTGAGATGGGCGCTAAAGCCTTAACTTTTTCGGGATAATTTTCAGCATACAAGGCTGAACAAATAGCACCCAAACTATGACCACATAAAACAAATGGTTCTTGATAAAACTTTTGCTCTTTAAACCAATCAATAACATCTTCTAAATCTTCATAATAATTAGTTATGGTGGCATCGGCATAATCACCATCGCTTTTGCCAAAGGAATTAGTTGTGTCAAATCTAATAACCGTATAATTATTGTTTTTGAAAGCTTTGGCAAATGTTTCAATATGAGGCTGCTCTTTAAAACCACCGAGACCATGCATTACAAACGCCAAACCTTTTTGATTTTTTGATTTTTCTATAAGAACAGAGATGTTTTGATTCTTACGATTTTTAATAAATATTTTTTTCATATATTTTCTATTATACTTATCTTCTTTCCAAACAAAAACAAAAATAATTATAAACATAATTGAGCCCCACCAAATTCCCAAAAGCTTACACAATAAAAGATAGACCGGGGCTAACAACACTAACGAAAACAATAAAATATAAATCGCAAAAATAAGCCCCAAAATCCTACCCAATAAAAAAATATTATTAAAATAAGACCAAAATCTTTCCAAATACTTAAATGTTAATTTTGGTGTCTCTGGATAGTCGTATATAAAAAAGAAAGAGTATCCAATTAAAGCAATTAAAAACAAAATGCAAAAAGTACAAATACGCCAATCCAAATTATTCAATTCTATGCTTTTTGAAACAAAAACATCATAACAAGCATTAGAAATAATATTAATTAAAAAACTAAAAACTGCTCCAATAAAAATACTCCAAACTATAAACTTTCTGTTTAATTTATTATCGTTATTCATTGGTAAAAATTATTAAAGTTATAAATTATATTAAAATATTAAAAACACTAATAACACCAACACAAAAGATAAAACTTATTCTATAAAATCAATTGGTGAAAACATTTTTTTTAATTCATTAAAATCAAAGTCATCTTTATCTAATTTGTATACAATTTTATCATATAACACCGAAAAAAGATTTAAGATATTGAACATGGTTAATTTATCTCGTTCATATTTTTCTGGCAAATTAATATAAATTTCGGAAATATAACTTATAAGCTGTGTTGAATATTCTTGACAATTGGTACACAACATAGCAATCGAAGAAATATTATATAGACCATCCGCTTTAATGTTTTTTTCTCCTCCATGAATTAAAATGTTGCGCAACCGATACAACCTCTGTAAATGAAACAATATTTTTTCTTTATGTTTTTCTAATAGTTTAGAAAGTTTTTTATTATCAAATATTATATCAACAAAATAAAACAAAGTCTCGCGCAATTCTTCTTCTCCAACCAGTCTATTAAACAAAATAGCTTTATTTTCTTCTTTTTTTAAATATTCCAAAAAAACAATAACATCATGTTTGTTGTTAATAATAAACTTTTCATTAATATCTAATTTCAAACTCAAAACTCTCTGAAATAAAAATTTAATTATTTTCGATACATAAAAAATACTAAAAATTTTTGGGACAAACTCATTAATATAACCAACTGTTTTTCCATTCTCATCTCCACTGTCATTCTTAACAGTATTAAAAATAATTTCGATAGAAACCCAAGCATTTAAATATTTGTTTATTATATTAAATTCATTTAAACTAATATTTAAGTAAGAGGCTGAATTAAACAACTTGTTTTGTATTTCTTCTGGTAAATTAAAACAAGAAAATATTTTTTCATCGACTGTTTCATTGTTAACACATCTATAATTTACAACATCAATATAGTTAATTGTTGATGATTTCTTGTTTGAAGAATAATCCATTATAAAACCTTTATTAAAAAAATATAATTGTTTTCCTGGATAGAATATATGAACAATATTAACTATTGGTTCTAGGGCTGTTCTGATTTCCAATAATCCTCCATAACAATCCAAAAATTTCCGTTTTTTAATTTCAAAAACAACATATTTTCTTCTACTCATTTCTGATTTAAAAGCTTTTGGAATAATTTTTGTTGGCCATTTTTTATGAACCAAAAATGACTTATCTTTAGTGTTCTTAAATGTTTTTACAAAAAAATCAATTGCACTATTATCAACACCAAATAATAATAAATAAAAATTAAATGATTTTTTACTTAATATTTTATCTATTATTTTCTTTATATCTGTTCTTGAATATTCTTTTTTTAGTGATCCTAATTTTTTTAAAGATTTAAAGGAAACCCCAACGAACATACATTCACTAATAAAAGAGCCCAACAATCTCCTAATCTTTTGTTTTGGATACTTATCAACTTTTTTTCTCTTATCACTAATTGCAAAAATTTCTTCTTTAAGAGAATTGAGATATTTTTTTCTCATGAAAACCAATTCTAATTTTAAAAATTGAATAAAACAATCTATTTCTCCAATCTTTTTTCCGGTCAAACTCAATTTTTTCAATAAAAAATTTCTTCTTTTTATATTTTTATCTTGGTTTAAAATTACGTCGTCGTTAATAAGGATAATCGCCTCCTCAATAATTTTAGGTAAATAATAGTTAGATATAATGTTTTTTTCAACTAATTTGCACGTATCCAAAAGTTCTTCCAATATAATATGTACGTTAGAGTATCTAGGTCTAAAAGAATCGATTATATTTGAATTAAATACATTTTTGAAGTATTGAGAAATGTATATGTTTCTATCAGACATAAATTTTATATTACACCTTCATTTTACCACTAAAAATACATGGCTTCAAGATAATTATAGCTAAACTGTCCAGTTTTTTTCAACCTATTTTACACATTTTAGTCAAAAAAATCCTTGAAATATATGTTTAAATATGCTATAATGTTATTAGATAAGTTGAAAGACTTAAGTTAATTAATAAATAAATACACTCATGCAACCGTATTAGACCCATAGTTTCGCCCTCTATTGTAATAAAAGGGTTGTAGCTAATAAAAGGTGCCAAAATTGTCGTCAGCTGCTCAGCTAGATACACGAGTGTACATTTACCATAGATGTACAGACGAATTTGAATTGAGATATCTTCGCTTTTAGCGCATATATTTTAATGCTTATTTGTCTTTTTTTGTACAAAAAACACTAAAAATCAACGTTAAAAACGTTGATTTTTTATTATTTAACTAATTTTATAATTAAATATAATTTTATGTTAAGTAACAATTTAAAAATCGTTGAAATAAATGTAGATTTGCTAAGAATGGCTGAATATAACCCAAGAAAGTTAGACAGTAAGCAAGAAGCTGATTTAACTGAAAGCATTAAAAGCTTTGGTTTGGTTGATCCTATTTTGGTTAATTCTAATAAAGACAGACAAAATATAGTTATTGGCGGTCATCAAAGATTAAAAATAGCTAAAAAATTAGGCTATAAAGAGGTGCCTGTGGTGTTTTTAGACTTAAATAAAGAAAAAGAACGAGAGCTTAATTTAAGACTCAATAAAAACACTGGATCATGGGATTTTTACCTACTTAGAGAATTTGACTCCAGCTTACTGCTTGATGTTGGTTTTAGTGATACAGAATTAAATGATATTTGGGATGATGTTTTAGAAATTGAAGATGATAATTTTGAAGAAGAAAAGGAATTAGAAAAGATAAAAGAAACTAATATAAAAAGTGGGGATTTATTTTCTCTAGGAAATCACCGCTTATTATGTGCTGATTCTACTAAAGAATCTTCTGTTAAAAAATTAATGGGAGATAATAAAGGTAGAATGATATATTGCGACCCTCCATATAATATATCACTGGATTACAATAAAGGTCTTGGAAATAAACAAAACTATGGAGGAAAAGTTAATGACAAAAAAAGTTATAAAGATTATAAAATATTTTTAGAACAAACTATTAAAAATGCTTTATCGGTCAGTATGACCGATTCTCACTTCTTTTATTACTGCGACCAAAAATATATTGGCCTACTACAAAGCATTTACTCTGATCTAAAAATAAACAATCAAAGAGTTTGTTTATGGATTAAAAATGGTTTTAATCCAACACCTAAAATAGCTTTTAATAAATGCTATGAACCATGTGTTTATGGAACTGTTGGTTCGCCTTACTTGTCCCCTGCTCAAAATTTAAATGAACTTTTAAATAAAGAAATAGGAACTGGTAATAGAGCTATTGAAGATATCTTAGATATACTAGATATTTGGCTGGTTAAACGAATGCCAGGACAAGATTATGAACACCCAACATCTAAACCTCCGGTACTTCACGAGAAAGCCCTAAGAAGATGTTCAAAGGTCAATGACATTATACTAGACTTATTTGGTGGCTCTGGATCAACTCTGATTGCTTGTGAGCAATTAAAAAGAAGGGCTTATTTAATTGAACAAAGCCCGATATTTTGCCAACTAATAATTAATAGATTTGAAAAGTTAACTGGCGCAAAAGCAGTACTTTTAAATAAATAATTATATGGAAAACATTAAATATGGAGACATCTTTAAATTGGGTGATCATCGTCTAGCTTGCGGGGATATTAATGATAAAGATTTACTTAAAAGACTAATAGCTCAGGATAAGATAAAGAGCATCATAACCGATGTTCCTTATGGTGTAGCTTATGTTGAAAGTAAAATTGGCTTTAAACAAAAATTAGCCTGTGAAAAAATAATAGCCAACGACCAAACCCAAACAGATGAAGAATATAAAGAATTTACTCTTGCTTGGTTAAATAACATCAAAGAATATTTAGAAAGAAAAAATTCTATATATATATTTAATTCTGACAAGATGATATTTCCCTTAAAAGAAGCTATGCTTCGAGCTGGATTTAAATTCTCTCAATTACTTATCTGGATAAAATCTCAAGCAGTGGTGGGACGACTAGATTATCTGCCCCAACACGAATTAATCGCTTATGGTTGGTATAAGAAACATGAATTTATAAGAAGCAAGGATAAGAGCGTCATTTTTTACCCCAAACCAAATAAAAGTAAACTACATAGCACCATGAAACCGGTTGGACTGCTTAGAAAAATTCTTTTAAATAGCACTAGAATAAATGATGTGGTTTTTGATGGCTTTGGTGGTTCTGGATCACTACTAATAGCTTCAGAACATTTAAAAAGAAAATGTTTAATGGTGGAGCTTGACAAAGAGCATTGTCAAACAATTATTTCTAGATGGGAAAAATTAAGTAGAAAGAAATCTGTTTTGATAGATGAGATAAAGTTATGAATGAAATTAAAGATAAAGAAAAAATAAAAGAACTGATTATAAATTTTTTAGAGACAAATCCAATTATTGAGTTTGTCTGCCGAAAAGTTCAAATAACCAGAACTACCTATTATCGTTGGCTAGAAAAAGACAGCAAATTTAAAGAAGCCTGCGAAAACGCCATAAAAAACGGCAAACTAGTTATAAATGATTTAGCTTATTCTAAGCTTATTGAACTTATTAAATCAGGAAATATAACCGCCATTATCTATTGGCTCAAAAACAATCATCCTGATTTTACAGAAAAAAATCAACAAATAAAAATAGTTCAAGAAAAATTAAGTCTAGAACAATCAAGGCTTCTAGAAAAAGCTTTGTATATAATTAATAATAAGAACTATGAAAAAAAATAATGAATTAAATAAAATAATTAAAGAATGCAAAAATAGTAAAACTTTTAGACAAGCACTGGCTTATCAAAGTCATGAATGGTTTTTTAGATTATATTTAAACCATTACATGGAATATCCTTTTTCTTGGTTTCATAAACAAATGTTTGGACTATCTGAACATCCTGAAATAAACTTAGTTGTCATTAGTGCTTTTCGTGGGGCTGGAAAATCAACAATCCTGAATCTATCAATGGCTCTGTGGTCAATATTGGGCAAACCTCAAAAAAAGTTTGTTCTCATAATTAGCCAATCAATATTTCAAGCTAAAACCCAAATAAAAAATATCATTGAAGAATTAAGAGAAAACGAATTATTAATAAATGACTTTGATTTGATTAATGAAAGAAAACTGACCAAAAACTTAACCATGATAGAATTTGAAAAGCTTGAAGCTAAAATAATAATTGCCATAACCGAACAATCTCTGAGAGGATTGAGATATAAAAGTAAAAGACCAGATTTAATTATCTGTGATGACCTAGAGAACAAATTTGTTACCTACTCTAGGGGAAAAAATAACACAAAATATGAATGGTTCAAAGAAGACGTTTTATCCTGCGGTGATTTTAATACTAAAATAATAGTATTAGGAACCCCTATTTCTACAAGCTCTATATTATTTAATTTAATGAAAGATATTTTAGAAGAAAGAATAAAAGGAGTTTTTAAACTATACCCATTATTTGATAGTAACGATAAAGTTTTATGGTCAGAAAAATTTAAGAATGAAGATATTGTTAGTGATACAATAAAAAATATACCTAAAGATACTTATCTACAAGAATATTTACTAAAAACTAAAGATGGACGAGTTGGTTTTAGTAATAGAAAAATTGAATCTATAAATAAAGATATTCACAATTATGAATCTAGCAAAGAATTACCAGGATCATCTGCAATTTATTATCTAAGTGATATCGTGAGAGAAGCTGAAAAAAGAAATAAAGAATGTGAGGAATCTAAAATTTTAGAAGAAAAAAAAGCTGATGAATTAAGAAAACTAAATCAAGAAAAAAATATTTATGAAAAAAACAAACCTATCGATGCATTGGAAGAAATTAAAAGAATACTAAGAGAGAAATAAAATGAACACCAAATGACCTAATCTCTGCCCTGATTTGATAAAATATTTTTGGAAAATCTAAAGGGTAAGACTATAAAATCATATTTACCAAATATTTTTCCAGAATAGATACTGTTGTTTTTTTCAATAATAATGTCTTTGTTAAAAATATTATTATCAACAAATATGTTTTCAAAACTAGACGAACCAAAAAAAACTATTTTTTTATTAGGGTTAATATGTTTTATGGCTTTTCTAAATAATTCAAAATATGTTTGATAATATTCTTCAATATTATTAACCAACAAACCATCAGCACTTTTAGAGTGATAAGGAATTAATTCTAAATTAATAACATTTTCTTGTAACCATTTATAACTAATCTCTTCTCTTTTTATATTCTCTGTTTCACTTAGATATAAAGAAATTTTATTAAAATAAGGAAGAAACTTGTGATCAAGTTTAATATTCCACCAAATAAAAGCGTTTTTTAGAAAGTGGTAGTATTTAGCAACTGATTCTTTTTCTTCTAAATATTCGTTTTCTTCTAGTCCGCCAGTATAACTAGGATTTATACCAACAAAAACATATTTATTTTTAGGATTTTCAATATTGCCATAAAAATACATTGGATATAGTTTAGTTTTTGGAAAAATTCCAAATTTATCATTGATGTCTTCAAAGTAAGAACCTTTGGTAAAATTTTTATCAACTCTCTCTTTTTCCCATTTTAAAACATTATACATTAAAGCGGGAAATTTTAGTTTATAATTTTTTGAAATTATTTCTTTTAAATTGCTCATAAAATTATTTTATATTTAAAAAATCAAAGTTATCTATGTTGTCTCCTAAATTTTCAATCTCTTCACCTGTTAAAGGATTAATTATCACATAATAATCAAAAGTTGGTATAGCTTCATAAGCATGTTTTTGAAGAAGCAGATAGTCCTTATATTTTCCTTCTTTTATTAATTTTGGATCATTCCCATCATTTATGGGTTTCATATCACCACTTTCTAGATCAATTAAATAAAGATCGCCAGTGCGATAAGAAGAAAAACTATCTAAAACTAAAATATGTTTTTCATCTTTTAAAAGAAAAACGTCTTTAATAATATAAACTCCTTCTGGGTTTATAGATGATATTTCTTTTACATACGTTTTTTCCTCTCCTGTTATTAAATCAATAGTAAGCACTTCGGCGTAAACAATATCCCCAACTTTATTTTTTCTATAAGCCAATATTTTTTCATTATTAGAAAAAGTTGCTACTTCTATTTGCTCCATGATAATTTTTTTCTCTATTATTACATCTTCTTCATTATTGCTTTTATTAAATAAAAAATGTGTTTCTAGGCTATTAAAAATTTTAAATAACAATATTGAAATACCTAAAATTGAAATTATGGATATTGCAAACATTTTAAAATTTTTCTTCATATTTTTTATATTAATTATTTTCTGGAAATACACCAATATATTTATCACCAAAATCGTCAACACAGAACACCTTTAAATCTCCTTCATCTCCATAAACAGAAATGGTATGCTTTTCTGTCGCAGTTCTTGCCTCTGTCGTAATTAGATTTGGAATAACACCACTACCAGCATTATAAGTCCAGACACAAACAGAAATATTTCCAGACGGAATAGAAATTGAAAAACCATCCAGGCCGTCATAAAAACGCCCCACATCAACTACAGAAAAATCTAACTCTTCTTTAATTTCTTTTCCAGGGCTTTTAACATAAATATCCTCTTCTTCTTTTTTGCTGTCTCTATTGGAAACAAAATATAATACAGAACAAATAATTGTAACTACCAAAAAGACAACAATAATAAGTGTATAATCTTTCTTATTTAAGTTAATTCTTATCAGACTAATATTTTTTTTGGATAAGCGATATTCAATATAAATTACTGCCAACAAAGAACCCAAAGCACCACCGACAAAGCCACCTAAAAGATTGCCAATAATAAAACTTACTAATATAACGATTGCTGAAAAAATAATAAAAAAAATATTTCTTATAATTTTATTTTTCATAATCTTAATAATTATATATAAATTAAAATTAATATAATTTAACAAAAACGGACACCCGACCTAGTTGCAAAACTACATTTTGGGTATCCGTGAGGATCCTACTCATGCTGGTCGAAGTGTCCGTTCCTGTGCATGAATAGGAAAAAATAAACCAAAAAAATGGCTCAATCCTCACGTATATATAAATGTAGTTTTGCACTATAAATATAGCTTAAAAAGACATAAAAGTAAAGCAAAATTACCAACAACTTATCTACAACAAAAAAGCGAGGAGATCCTCGCCTTTCTAAATGTTATCAAAACTTTACCATTATTTACATCTTTTTTATCTTTTCAATATCTATAACATCAAGGCCGCCATCATCCTTTATCACTAATGGAATTTTTTCATCAGTAATGCCAAACCAATTATAAATTTTCTTTATCAACTCATAAGAACATCTAGCATTATTGCTTATAATTTCTTGACTTGAAAATAAAGCATCTTTTTCCATAAAATTCTCTGGTGATTCTTGAGGATAATCATCAAAGGCAAAATTTAAACTATCATTTCCATATGGATTTAAATACAATTTTTTATTTTCTGACAAAAAAGTATCTCTAAATTGAATTACAAATTTTATACTCTTTGGATCATTATCAAAAAAACTAATTAGCCTTGAATAGAAATAAACAAAATTATAAGTAACCTCTATTAAGGCAATGGGATTCAATCTTGGGCTATTTAAAAAATTATCTGGATTTCTGCCCCATCCTAAAAAATTTTGATTTGCGCTCACTTTCATAATTAATACCCCATCTTCGTACAGACGAATTTTTTTTCTATCTCCATTTACTACTTCATAATATTCCCCCTTAATCAACCTAGCATTATCTAAAGTTTCTAAATCCCATCCAGCATATCTTAATCCACCAGGATGCTCTAATAAATGTTTTGCGCCTCCAACATCTGCAGAAAAAAAATTATTTATTTTACAATCATCTAAAGGTTTAGCGATTATTATATATAGTGGCTCTTTTATATTCATAAAATATTTTTTATTTTATTTTCGATATCTTTATCAAAATTATTTAATTTTTTGTTTTTATCTTTTTTTAAAATCAAACTAAATAGTTTATTAATACTCCCTTCTATGGATGTTAGTCTTTCGGAAACTGAGCTTTTCCCGCTTTGTAAGGTCTTGTAAATTTTATCTTCATTTAACGGGATGCTATCCCCATCCTTTCTTTCGGATACACCAAAAACTATATTTTTTATTTTTTCATTATCTTCTATTATATTCTTTGTAATAAAATATTTTTTATTATCATTTTGTATCGGTATATAAATATACCCAATGCCAAAGCCAGTCTTACTATCATCTTCCACCCAGCCAACATCAATCTTTTCAATATTGGGAAAAATATTATCTTTAATAACTCCAGAATAAATAGCTGAATTAAAATCTTCTTTTTTAATTAGATCTAATTCAGAAACAATATCAGATTTTCTCTCTTGTAACGGATCGGTTTTAAGTCCAATAATGATATAACCACCCTTACTATTAGCCAAAGAAGAGACATCTTTTGCCAATTCATATCTATCTCCTGGCGAAGAAAAATCATAAGGACTACTGTTTTTGACCTCAAATTCAAGGCTCTCTTCAACACCTATAAAATCTTCGAGTTTTTTGCTCTTTAAAATAGATTCGATCAATCCAATATATCCAGGATTCATAAAAAATAATTAATTTTTTTATTATCTAACTTTAACATAAATTTAACCAAAAATAAAGCAAAAGTTATTAACTTCTTACCTACTCTCAGCATCTAGACTTAGTTCGGTCTTTACGTCATTCATTGATTAGTATTAATAATTAATGAATAAAACGTATGAATCAAGAACTAAGGTCTTATGGACCAAGTACAGCCATTAGGGAGCAAAATAGGGCTAATTTGGAGCTAATTGAGATTCCAACAAAGTATTGCCTATACGCTCGCAAATCAACCGAATCAGACGAACTTCAAGCCCTTTCTATAGATTCTCAAATCAAAGAAATGTTAGAAATGGCTAAGAGTGAAAATATGGATATAGTAGAGGTTAGAAAAGAAAGTCATAGCGCTAAAGATTCAGGACAAAGACCAATATTTAATCAATTAATTACTGATATTAAATCAGGGATGTTTAACGGAATACTTTGTTGGGCTCCCGATAGATTAAGTAGAAATGCTGGGGACTTAGGAGCAATAGTAGATTTAATGGATCAAGGACTAATTAAAGAAATCAGAACTCATGGACAGAAATTTACTAATAATCCTAATGAGAAATTCTTGCTGATGATACTAGGTTCTCAGGCTAAATTAGAAAATGACCATAAAGGGCAAAATGTAAAACGAGGACTTAGAGCTAAATGTGAGCAAGGTTGGCGACCAGGACCAGCTCCTCTAGGATATCTTCACGACAAGTACGGTGATAAAGGTGGCAAAAGAGTATTTACTGATCCCAAGAGAGCTCCGATAATTAAAAAGATATTTGAGAAATTTGCCTATGATAAATTAAGTGGCAGAAAGATATATAAATGGCTTAAAGAAGAAACCAATTTTAAAACTAAGAATAATAAAAATATGACTCTTAGTATGCTTTATAGATTAATTAAAGAAACTTTCTATTATGGAGAATTTGAATACCCTATTGGGAGTGATAAGTGGTATCAAGGAAATCATGATCCGATAATATCAAAAGATTTATATTTAAAAGCCAACGAACAATTAAGTAGAGATAATATTCAAAGACATGAATGCAAGGAATTTGCCTTCACTAAATTAATGAAATGTGGATTATGTGGATCGAGTATAACAGCTGAAGAAAAATTTAAAAAACTGAACGATGGCTCAGTTAGAAGATATGTCTATTATGGCTGTACTAGAGGTAAGGATATTAACTGTAAATGTGGTTATATTAGAGAAGAAGAATTAATTGAGCAATTAATAAAAATAATAGACGAAATAGATATTAATGAATTAGGCATACAACATCAATTTAATGAAGAAATTGAGAGATACTATAAGTTTAGCAAAGGAATACTTGGAAAAACTGATATTGATTTTGATAAGCAAAAAGAGATAGATATGAGAAATTATGTTAAGTATGTTTTAAGAGAAGGAAATTTATTAGAAAAAAGAGAAATATTGGGAAATATGGAAAGCAAATTAATTATGAAAAATAAAAAAATATGGCTTAAAAATTGATAGTGTAAAAAATTCTAATTTATGATAGAATCAAACTACAACAAATTAAATGATTAAAACAACAAGTTATAACAACAACTTAATTCTAAAAAATAACAAAAAATATGTATAATAAAAAAAACATTCTTGCAATACTCAATAATGACCTCAAAAAATTAAAACTAGATTATTCGCTTAATGAAAAGATTCTTGACGTCTTAGTTTTAGATATAACTCGGGTTATAGATAATAAGTTAACATCAATTATTAATGATATAAAGTCTAAAAAAGATATCAAAATCAATTCCGTAGAAAAAGAAACAATAAGAAAATATCTTCTAGGATATCCACTTAAAGATAAAAATATATTCAAAAATATAAAAAAGATAGATATTGATAATAATGACATAAACAAGGCCTATATGCTAATCAAAAAAGGATTTAACAAGAATGAGCCACTCATGAAAAAATCTTTAATTGCCAGAATTAAAAAATTGGTTTTAAATAAAGAAAAAAATTATTCTAAAAAATATATAGAATATATCCACAATCTGCAAAAAGATAAATATGAGTTAATTGTATTAACAATAAATAATAACGACCATTATTCATCAGACAATATTGCTGAAATTATTGAAAACAATTATTCTAATCTATCCAACTATCATCACATGATATTAATTTTTAATAAT
This sequence comes from uncultured Gammaproteobacteria bacterium, assembly GCA_964572055.1. GTDB lineage: Bacteria > Patescibacteriota > Patescibacteriia > Patescibacteriales > UBA12465. The sequence goes on along the minus strand of CAZNDY010000003.1, from coordinate 18,238 downwards.
AAAGACTCTAAAGTTGATTGGAAAATTATTTCGGATGTTTCAGTTTATATGGAAAATTTTCGACTTGAAAAAAATTTTGATGTATTCAATAGAGGAAATAGAGACGAAAGAATCAAAGAACTTACTTGTTTTTTAAAAAGCCACCCTCAAATTAAATATTCACATCAAATCGATAATTTGGTAAATGCATTTTATGATGGCATATCATACGGTTTTCAATTTAAAGATTTGTTTATTACTGAAGATGGAATAAACCAAATTCTTGTTATGCAAAAATTTGAATTAGACGAACAGCCTAAAAAATGTCCAGCTTGTCACAAGGAATTGGTTCGTGGCAATTCTTACTCAAGGATATTATATAAAAGCTTCGAATGCACAAATCCCTCTTGCCCGGCCAGAAGTAAAATTGGTCGTGGCAAAAGATATGACCTACTCGCAGCAAAAAGACAGGTATTATTAGAGAGAAATGATAATTTTGACAAAATAGACAACGAAATTTATTTTCACATGAGAAGAGATATTATTAAACCAACAGGATCTTTACTTGAAAAATTAATTTCTTTATATACATGGGCTAACGATTCTATTCTTTTAATAAATACAAATTTTGAACAAAAAATTTTTAAAAATAGAAGAGTTAAAAAATCTAAATATTTTTCTTTCGACAATAAAAATAGGATTAATAATTTGCTAATTTTTAAACTATTTAGTTCTATTGCTGAAAATATAAAATTCAAAGAAAAAAATACAAACTATAATATTAAGCAAATAGATAACAGTACTATCATAAATGGTGACTCTTCTTACATCCTACCATTTCTAAACAAAAAACTTAATATACCTAAATTTCAGGGAGCCGTAACTTCTCCTCCTTACTACAACGCAAGAGAATATTCCCAATGGCAAAATTTACTATTATATTTAATAGACATGATGATAAATGCCAAGGCAGTAATAACATCAATGGATAAAAATGGAATATATATTTACAACATAGGCGATGTTGTTGGACAAGATAACATATATATTCAATCAAACATGTCTAAAAGAAGGCAAATGCTAGGCTTTTATTCAATCTTTATATTTGAGCTCATTGGATTTAAAACAATTTCTAACATTATCTGGGACAAAGGAGAGGTAGAAAGCAAAAGAAACTCAACCTCTAATCTTTTTGCGGGTTATATTAACCCAATTAATTCGTACGAACATTGTATTATATTTGCAAAAAATAAATTCACAAAAATGAAATCTACTCAAGTGAAAAAAATAGACTCCGTCAAAAAGATTAATTCAAAAGGAAAAAATATAGTAGGTCACACCGCGCCATATCCAGAAGAAATTCCTGAACTTCTAATTCCTTTTTTAAACAAAAAATCAACCATTGTCGACCCATACCTAGGTAGCGGAACTACCAGTATATTAATGCAAAATAAGGGAATAAAAAATGTTGGATTTGAAATAAATAAAGAATATTTTAAACTTGCATGCGAAAGAATAGAAAAATCGCAGAACAGTTAAATTATTTTTTTATTCGTCTAGTTTATCAATTCCGTATTCATCCCATTTTGACACTATTTCGCGTTGATGCATAAAATATTCCTTTAAAGAAAAATCTTGTTGCATCATATTTGATAAATGTTTAGACCAAAATAAATTAGTTGGTCTTGCCGCAGTCAATAATATTCCCAATTCTTCATCCCATATATAACTATATCTATTTACAGATGTCTGATGGGTTATATCTAAAGAATTTTCTTCCCGACTATTAATTGCAAAATCTTCTATATGAATCGGGCTAACTTGAATAGGATCTAGCAACTTTCCCTCTTCAAGTTTTAAAGAAATATGATTGGTAACATAATCACTAAGTGTTTTATTGTTGTATTTTCTAGTAGAAAAATATTTTAAATATTGTGTAATTAAATTTTTCCAATTATCATTTCTTCTTTTTTCGGGCACTGAAAACATTGCAAAATAAATCAAAACTAATGTAATATCATTAGAAACAATTGATCCTGCATACTCTACGGAAGGATTAAATAATTGAATTTCTTGCGATGGAATACTGTACTCATCATGAGAATCTCTTGCATTTTGTTGTCCGCCTTTTACAGAATAATAAACGTAACCGCTCCATTTGTCATTGCCTTGACCAGTATAATTAATCCTATGATCTCTTTTGAGTAACACTTCTTCTATTCTTTTGTTGCTACTATTCAAAAATTCTTCTAATTTCTCCAGGGCTATTCTTTGAACATGAGAAGAAGAATCACCAACACTTCTAATATCAATTATCCCTGAAACATTATCATTTGACCCGAGTCTATCTTTAATTTTTTTAAACACTTCATTCTGTTGATGTTCTGGCAATTTGAGTTGATCAAAATAGTCATTATTAACAAACTCAACAACAACACCACCTTCAAAAGTGTCTAGCTGTTCATATGTTAAATTGGATTTTACAACGTGTTCAAACGGAATTAAGGCTCGATTTTTCCTTGCCGTTCTTTTTTGAAATAATTTTTCAGGAACAAAATATTGTCCCGTTTTTCCAGAAATATTTGAAAATTTTTGTCTAATTGAATTTTGGTCCTCCAATGATGAAAAACAACTTTTTAAATAATTTATACCCAAATTTTTTAGTTGATCCGATTTTTTTATAATTACATCACTTATTTCTTTCATATATTATAAATTTAAATTAATTTATACAAATTTTATCACAAATTTATTCAAAATTCAATTAAAATTTATATAAAGAAAAAATAAAAAAACCTAAGTGAGATTCAAACCACTTAAATCCTTTATTTTCGGTCATTTTATCTAATTTAACTAAAATAAAAAGAACTGCCATAAGCCAGCTCTTTTTATTTGTTCTATAAAGTAAAGAGAAATATACGAACTAAATATCAAAATTAGACTTTAAAAAAAACTAAAAACTACTTAGAAAAAGTATTTAGAGTATTTTGGTTAGTAGATTTTTCATTTTTCACCAACTTCCAAAGAAGATACATCGCCCAAAGGAAAACAAAAAAACTAATCCAATGAATCAACAATGATGATATAACTAAATTAAGTGAAGAAAAAACAAACAACAATATCGAAGTAATTTTATTTTTTTTCCACAAACGAGCTACTGCCATAATCATAAACACTATTGTTGTTATTATTGATAAGACGATTATGAAAATTGGCGCAACAGAATTTCCTTGTACATCTTCTGCCGAGGACATAACAGACAGTATATAGGTTATTACTCCAAAAATTAATAATTTGTACTTAAAATAAACGAAAGAAATAGATGCACTAGTTGAACCACCATAAAAAGCAGCTTGTATCTCTTCCTGAACTTTACTGTTATCCAAATCCTTTCCGTTATCCCTAGCTTCTTGTATAACTCTGTCTGCTAAATCTGCCACATGTGTTATGTAGATGGCGGATTTTTTATTTAAATTTTCCCATTCCAAAGGTAATTTTAATTTTCTATATAAACCATTAATTGCATTAGGTCTAGAAAGAACATCTGCTAATGCGTATTCTTTTGTTCCTTTTTCTGGAAGATTGTTCATAAATTTCATCAAAGTTAATAATTATATATCTTTTAATAAAAATTATAGCATAATTTAAGAGATTAAAAAAATAATTTTTCTAAAATTTCAAAACCTAAATGAATTCGAACCACTTAAGTCATCTAATTACTGACATTTTATTCAATTTGACTAAAACAAAAAGAACTGGCATAAGCCAGTTCCCTTCACTTTATCCCTATAAAATAAGGATGCAAGTCGGTCTCTCACAAAAGAGAAACATCTGCTCGGGGACTAGGATTCGAACCCAGATAAACAGGACCAGAACCTGTTGTCCTACCATTAGACGATCCCCGAATAATTTATATAAGAATTTTATAACATTAAATTATTTTTTTTTCAAGTAAATAAAAAAAGCTCCTTTTTATAGGAGCTTTTAAAATTCCGAGCTTATTAATCTGGAATTTTTTTATCATAACCAAATTTTCTAACAAAAATTTTAATCATTTTTACCTTATTTTTATCAGAAAAAAGATAAAGCATGTTTAAAGATTTTTCTTTTTCGTTGTCTTTAACTAAATACAAAAATCTCTTTTTTAACTCTTCCTGTGTTAATTTTCTTTTTAAAATTTTTAAAATTCTTTCTATTGTAGTGCAAGAACTTTTTTCCAAATTTTTTTCCAAAATTAATTCCAACTCTGATCTGGTTAATTTTCTCTCCAAAAAATAAACCAAATCTTTAGCCTCATCAAAATCACCGCCTTCTATTGCTTGAAATACCTTAAACTCAATATTTTTTTTAACAATAGATCTGTCTGGCAAAAACCGAAAAAATTTTAACATCAATTTATCACCAAAATAAGAATCAATCACTTCTCTGGCTTTTTCTTGTAAAAAAGAATCTTTTTCTTTTTTATTTTTTTTCCCATCGACACTTTTTTCTTCATCGTTTTTTTTGATTTCTTCAATTCTTTGAAAAATTTTAAAAATTATTTTTAAATCAACTTTTGTTTTCAAATTATTTTCCAAAATTCTCTTCAGGTCACTCTCGATAAACAAATTCCTTTCAAGTAATCTTTCGATTCTTTCAGCTGATGAATAATCATTACTATGAGAAAAAAGACAAAAATGATGAAAAAGAAATTCAACTTCTTCTTCATCTGGCCTCTCCCCTGTTCTTTCGAAACATTTTAAAAGAGACAAACAGTCATTAGTAGAAATAAACTTCTCAATAAGAAGACCAAGAATACTTTTATCTTCATCAATATTCAAACTGACTAAAGTTAAAGCTTCGTCTATCTTGCCATCAGATATCAACTTGTCAATAACAACAGATATGTCCATATATTTCAAATTTTTAAGGTTCAACAATAAAAAAATCCTTTTATTATAAAAGGATTTTTCAAAAAAGTCAATATAAATATAAAAGAATTAATCAACTCTAGGCTTTAATAAAGGAAAAAGAGTTGTCTCTCTTACTGGTTTATCGTTTAAAAAAGCAAATAATCTCTCACCAAAACCAAAGCCACAGGTTGGTGGCATACCATGCTCAAGCATTTCAACAAATTCCCAGTCAGGCATCATAGCCTCTTCATCACCCCTATCAATTAAGGTTTGCTGTTCTTCAAATCTTTTTCTCTGTTCAATTGGATTGTTCAACTCACTATAACCATTACCAACCTCACTGCCAGCTATAATTATTTGAAATCTTTCAGTCAACTCAGGGTTTTCCTCCTTAGACTTAGCCAAAGGAGATACTAATTTGGGATGATTTATTAAAAAAGCTGGTCCAGCTATATTTTTTCGACAATATTTCCATAAAGTATCCATCAACCTTTCCCTGTTTTGACCATCATATTTAACCTTCAATTCTTGCAATTTAGAAGCCATCTCTTCCTTAGTAGCACTTAAAACATCTATTCCTGTCTGCTTTAATATCTCCTCTTTATAATCTATTTCTCTCCACTCTTGCGCTAAATCATATTCATAACCTTTAGTTTTAAACTTCGTTGTACCAAAAACTTGAACAGCTATTTCTCTGTACAACTCTTGAGATAATTTCATTCCATCTCTATAATTAGCATAAGCCCAATAAAATTCTAAATTAGTAAATTCCTGCAAATGATCAGGGCTACTACCTTCATTTCTAAAAACCTTACCAATTTCAAAAGTTTTTTCAAAACCAGCAGCCATTAATCTTTTTTGCCATAACTCACCCACTGATATCCTTAAATAAACGTCTAAATCAAAATCATTATGATAAGTTTTAAAAGGTCTAGCCTCTGCCCCGCCAGTAGTTGTTTCTAAAACAGGAGTTTCCACCTCAAAAAAACCTTTTTTTATCATAAAATCACGAGTAACTTGCCAAAATTTTGACTTTTTAACAAACATTTCTCGTAAATCATCATTGGTAAGTAAGTCTAAATACCTCTTTCTCAATCTCTCCTCTTCGTCTTTTAATCCGTGCCACTTTTCTGGTAATGGTAACAAAGCCTTGCTCAAAACCTTATAGTCCTTAACTAATAAACTATTTTGACCTTTATGGGTAACAAAACAAACACCGCTAACCTCTAAAAAATCACCCATATCAATTAACTTTACAAATGACTTATAATTATCGCCCAATTCATTTTTAGAAAAAGCTAATTGAATTTCACCAGAAAAATCTTTTAAATTAGCAAAACTAAGATTACCATGAGTCCTTAAATTGATAACTCTTCCAGCCAAAACAACACTTTCTTTACCCTCCTCTAAACTAGAAAAATTAGACAAAACATCAGTAATAGAATGAGTTCTTGCTGTTTTGCTAGGGTAAGGATTTTTTACTTCTAAAATCTTATTAAGTTTTATTTCCCTTTCAACTCTTTCACTGCTAGAGTTAATAGGTGTTTTATTTTCCATATTATTTAATTTCAAGAATTTTATACTTAAATTCTCCCTTAGGAGTAGTAACCATAACCTCATCTCCTTTTCTTTTTCCTAAAAAAGCCATTCCAATTGGAGATTCATTTGATATTTTACCATTTAAAGGATCGGCCTCGTTAAAACTAACTATAACAAAATCCTTTTCCTTACCATTACAAGACACTTTAACGCTAGAGCCCATTTCAATTTCACCCTTGTTAGAACCAACAGTTTCAACTACAGTTACATTTTTTAAAATATTTGTTAATTCTAAAATTCGACCTTCGTTCAAAGCTTGAGCATCCTTAGCCTCACTGTATTCAGCATTTTCACTCAAATCACCCAATTCCTTAGCTCTTTCAATTCTTTCAGCGATCTCCTTTCTTCTAACCACACTCAATAAATCCAATTCTTCCTTAATCTTATTGTAACCTTCTTGTGTTATAATTTGATTCTCCATAGTTTTTAATTATATTATTAGATTGTTTTAAAATAATCTTTTAAAATATATCAATTTTTAATAAATAATGCAAATAAAATTATATTAAAGTTATTAAATAAATGATTAGTAAATGAAGCGGATAAAAAGAATACTGTAAATATTTATTAATCTTAAAATCATATTTTTTAAAATAATAAATTATAAGAAAAGAAGGGATTGCAAAAACCTGCCAAAAAGATTGAGGTAACAAAAAAACCCTAACAACAGTCAATCCAGACTGCAAAGGAATGACAAGTTTATCTTTAAAAACATGAAAAAACATTATCATGATAACTCCATAAAGACCATAATCCAAAGGAATGACAAAGGGTAATATTAAAATAATAAACAATAAAAAATAACTTAACAATTTATTTTTCAACCTGTTTTCATAAAAAAAGATAGCAGCCAACCCCAATAACAAAGTGAAACAAATATTTAAAACCTCTTTATCTATAACCAAATAAAAGAAAGGTTGGGAAATTAAAGCTAACAACAATAATCTCCATCCATACTTATAAACATTTTTAGTTTTAGCATAACCATTAGCTATCCCCCAGGCAAAGAATGGAAAAGCTAAACGACCAATAAGCCTAAAAATAATCTGATCTGGAAAAAAAACCAAACCAACATGATCAATTAACATTGTTGCTATGGCAATTATTTTAAACATATTTTATTATTTTGGCTCTTGAAATAATCAAAAAATAAAATTAATAAAATCAACAAAGATATTCCTAGAGGGTGATTAAGATAAGGAGTAAAAAAATTAACAGCACACAAACTCAAAAGAGATGAAACTATAATTAAATATAAATAATCACCACTATCATAAAAAGCGATTAAATTTTTTTTCAAAAATAATAAAATCAACCAGGAGTAAATTACAAAACCTAAAAATCCCATTTTTAATAAAATATCCAACCAACCCCATTCAAAAGCATAAGTTGAATATTTACCATCAGGACTACTTTGAAGAACTCTAGGATCACTAGAAATATACTCTATGCGAGCTCCAAAACCCTTACCCAAAAAGAAATTAGACTGAATTTCAATTTTCATAGCATCTAATAAAGCCCAACGAGAAGATATAGCTGATTCATTGGCAGTTACCTTGGCTCTTTCAGAAAATGAATCAATATTAAAAGAATTTTTAACTGTTGGCCAAGGAAATTTAACGATAATAAAAATCAACAACAAAGAAACCGCCAGGGATAACAATCCCAAAAAAAATGTTTTTAAAAATTTTTTAAAACCATACTTATGCCAAACAAAAAACACAAGAACTAAAAAAGCTGACAAAAAGCCAAACCAGAAACTTCTAGAAAAGCTTAAAATAATTACCGATAAAGACAAAATCGAAATTAATAAAAAATTGTATTTAATTTTTTTATTTTCTTTTATTAAAAATATAAAACTAAAATAAAAAATTAAAAAAGAAAAAATTTGATTCTGAAAAAATATTCGATAAAAACCATTATTCATGTTAGTTATTTCCCCTAAAGCATATACCCTACTCCAAGAATAAAGATCTGAAATAATCGGTCTTAAGTCATGTGAAAAAGAAAACAAGAAAAACAATGATTTAAAAATCATATAAAAACCAACTGAAATGAATATTAAAAAAACATTTTTCCAAAAATCATCCTTATTTTCTTGTTTAGAGAAATAAATAATATAAGAAAAGGGTAAAATCAAAATCAAAAAAAGCCAAGAATTAAAATCAAAAAAAGCATCAGAAAATCCGTTATTAACTAAGCCAAAGATAAAAGAAAAAGCCAAAAAAATAGATAAAAAAAGAAAATTTTTACCAAAAATAAAATTTTTAAAAAAATTCATTATATTTGACCTATCTTTTATAAATGAAAAAATAAATTTACTTAAAAAAATAGCCATAAAAACCAACCAAAAAGCTATCCTTAGTGAAATTTTTAAACCTCCATTTTCTAAATAAAAAATATAACCCATTGAGTTTAAAAAAATCTCAGCTAAAAGTAAATAAGCTCCCCATTTTAAATTAACAAAACTAAGGACCGCCAACAACAAAACTAATAAGAAAAAAAATAAAGTATTTAATAAGCTAAAATTAAAAGAAACAAAAGATATCATTTCTAATAAAAATGATATCAAAAAAATAAAAAATATTTTTTTATAATCGGATTTTGACCAAGAGATATTAAACATTTTATCAAATCAAGTTATGTTTATCTTTTATAATTTTCATAGCCTTCTTATATTTTTTAACAGCTGGTAAAAAAGGGAAAGCTTTGTAAGCGAAAGCTGGTAACCAAGATGAAATAGTCCCACCTGGCTTTATTTTAAACAAAGCTTCATCAATAAAAAACCCGCCATGTCCATTCTCTAGCATGGTCAACCACAAATCCCAGTCTTGTAATTTTTTAATACTTTCATCCCACCCACCTTCAGGAAAAAACTCCCTTCTAATAAGCGACATAGTGTGAATATAAGGCATTTTTTTAAGCCTATCAGCATCAAAAGGCCACAACTTAAATAATTTATTACCCCAATAGAAAGAAGAATAAACATAAGCAATTTCGGGCCTAGATTCTAAAGCTTGTAACATTTTTTCCAAAGCATCAGACTTTAAAATAGCATCACAATCACAAAAAAGAATGTAGCTACCTCTAGACTCCTTCAAACCCCTATTTCTAGCAGCTGGAGCACCCTTATTTTCCTGATTAATGAAATAGTAATTATTACCAACCTTAAAACTTTCTAAAAATCTTTCAAAAACAGAGCGAGTGTTGTCTCTTGAGCCATCATTAACAATAATAACCTCAAAATCACGATAAGTTTGAGCTTCTATGCTTTTAACAGTATTTATAATTGTTTTAGCCCCATTATAAACAGGGATTATTATTGATATCATTTATTTAAAAAATCATAAATATTCTTTGTCTGTTTTTTCCAATTAAATTTATTTAAAGCCCTTTCTCTGCCCCCCTCACCCAAATCATGATTTAAGTTTTTGTTATTTAACAACTTTAAAATAGCTTCCGAAATTTCATTTTTAGATTCAGGATCAACCATTAAACCACTATAATTATGAGAAACAGCATCAGATATACCACCGCTTTTACCAGCAATAACTGGCTTAGCTAAAAGACCCGCCTCCAAAAAAACTATACCAAAACCCTCAAAATCACCAGCAATATTTCTAGCAGGCATAATGAAGATATCAGATAGAGACAAAAAAGTCCATTTTTCTTCTTCGCTTATCTCGCCGGTAAAAATTATTTTTTCTCGAAAATTTTCACCAAAAGTTTTAAATGCTAAATCTTTTAAATAACTCTCATCGGGACCAGTCCCAGCTATAATATACTTTAAATTACTATTTAAAAAATCGCTGGACTGAAAAACTTTCTCTAAAGACAAAATAGTATAATCAAAACCTTTTCTTTTAACCAGTCTACCTAGACTAAATAAAATCTTTTTACCTGACAAATTATATTTTTTAATTAACTCTTCCCTTTTTGATTCATTATTAAAATTAAAATCATTCACGCCAGGATTAACAATTGCAACCTTACTATCTATTCTATAAATATTTTTTAACATTTCAGAAACAAAAGAATTGGCACAAATTATTTTATCAGCTCTTTTAATTATTTTTTTTGTCAAAAACTTTTTCCAATTGTTTTTAGAGGCCAAGGAGAGGTCCATTCCATGAAAAAAAATTGTATATTTGATTTTTAAAAAAAACGACAAAATAAACACAACCGTACCTAAAGGTAAAATCTGCCCCACTAAAACGTTGTCTATATTATTTTTTTTAATCTCTGTCCATGTTTTTGAAATAGCTGGAAACCATCTTAAAACACCATCTTTCTTAATCAGTCTATCATTATTATTATCCAAAACAATTATCTCTGAAGATTCTGGCCAATGATAAATCATGTTAGTATAATAATTAGCCACACCACCCTTAAAGGGAAAATATTCAGATGTTAATAATAAAAATTTCATAAATTATTATTTTTTAGATAATTTAAAAGAATTTATAATATAAATTATTTCATCTTTTTTAAAGCCACCCAAGAAAAATATTAATAAAAAATAAATAATTGCCGACAACAGACATAACAAGAAAATATTTAAAGAATCTTTTAGGATAAAAATAAAAACTCCCATCAAAAAAGAAGAAAAAATAATTTTCAAAAAAATAGAAAAATTTTCCTTAAATTTATAAACAATAATTTTCTTACTCTCTATTATACCCAAGACAAACATTAAAATATTACTCAAAAGAACAACCATTGAAGCTCCAATTACCCCAAATTTTGGTATCAAGAAAGTATTCAAAGAAACTGAAAAAATTAAAGTTATTAACATGTTTCTCGTGTTCTTAGCTTGTTTATCACAAGCATTAAGCAATGACCCAATCGGGAAATTTAAAAAAATAAAAATTAAAGAAATTATAGAAATTTTTAAAGGCCAATTAGCTTCAAAATAACCCTCTTTAAAAATACTAATAATTTTATCAGATAAAAGAAATATTCCGAAAGAAATTGGCACAGAAATTAAAAGCAAATAATCAATTGACCTTCTAAAAGTTATCTTTAATTGCTCCCTATTCTCTTTCCAATAATAACTCATAGCTGGATAAAGAGAGGCCGTAAAAGCCATTGGTAAAAATTGTAAAGCAAAAATAATTTTAAAAGAAACCTGATAGATGCCAACTGAATAATCCCCAGAAAAAAAAGATAGCAAAACAGAATCTAGGTAAGTATATAAGCGTTGAAATATACCAAACAAAGCAAAAGGAAAACTAAGTAATATTATTTTTTTTATAAATTTAAAATCAAAAGAAATTTTAATATTCAATTTTATTTTATACTTTAAAATTAAATAAGAATAAAGGAAGTTAAAAATACTAGCTAAAACCAAAGAGATCATTATTACTCTCAAGTCCATTTTCAAATAAATAAACAAGTATCCAAAAGACAAAACAATTAACTGAAAAAGAACCGAAGAGACACTTTCAAATTTTAGATTATGAAAACCACGAGCCGATCCAAAAAAGGTCAAAGTAAAAGAATCAAGCACCATACAAATTGACGAAATATAAACTAATTGTTTGCTTAAAATATCATAATCACCTAAAATATTTATAAATAAAAAAACAGCCAAAACAGTAAAAAAACTAAAAACGAGTTTCATTCCTAAAATATTAGACAAGAGCCCAGTTGCCCCTGCACGATCTTTAGCTGTTTCCCTGGTTAAATAATTAACCAAGCCTAAATCAATAAAAATAGCAAAAATAGTAGTAAAAGAAATGGCAAAATAATACTTTCCCAAATCACTTGGGTCTAAATTTCTAGCTAAAATAACAAAATACAAAAAAGAAATAACCTTTTGTATTATCAAGGCTATTGTCAAATAAGAAGTGTTTTTGGCTATATTTTTTACCTTTTTATCAATCTCCATAATGAACAAATTATAGCATAAAGAAGAGTTAAAAACAATAATTTATAATAAATTTAAGAAGAATTTATCTTGTTTATTTTAAAATACTAAAAATTATAATTAAAAAATCAATATTTATTATTGATAAAATGCTTATGAAGATTTTAATAGTTGATGATGACAAAAAAATCTGTCAATTATTGAAGAGCTCTTTAAAAAAAGAACTGTTCACGGTAGATTTGGCTAATGATAGCCAAGATGCTTTCTATAAATTTCAAACCAATGTCTACAACATGATTCTAGTAGACTATAATTTGCCAGACAAAAATGGAGAAGAATTAATTAAAGAAATAAGAGAAATAAACAAAAAAATACCAATAATAATGCTAACTGTCGAAGGAGAGCAAGAAATGAAAAACAAGCTGTTTGATTTGGGCGTCGATGACTACATCACCAAGCCCTTTATATTTGAAGATTTGTTAAGAAGAATTAAGGCCGTTATGCGTCGACCACAAGAAACTAAAGGAAGAATTTATAAAATTGATGACCTATACGTTGACGTTGAAAAACATCAAGTAAAAAGAGGAAAAGAAAAAATATATTTAACCTTTAAAGAATTAATGCTTTTGGAATATTTTTTAAAAAATCAAGGAAAAATTCTTTCTCGAACAGTTCTAATGGAAAATGTTTGGGATTTTAATGCCGACCCCTTCTCCAATACAATAGAATCGCATATTTTAAAAATTAGAAAAAAAATAAATCCCACTCAAGACAAGCGAGATTTAATCCATACCATTAAAGGACGAGGCTATAAAATCGATACTAGTAAATGGTAACTACAACACAACCTTTTGAACATTATCCATATCTCTTCCTAAAAAAAATTCTCCCAACTCTTTAAATTTATCAACATTATCAGTAGCATAAAATTTAAGCTGCGGGTTTGTTTTTTTTTCAATTTCTAATTCTGGATGACGATTCAGATAATTTAAGAGACTATCACTAATTATTTTTTCTGTATCAAGAACTTGACAATTTTTTCCCATTAATCTTTTAATGTCTTTTAGCAAAAAAGGATAATGAGTACAAGCCAAAACCAAGGCTTCTATTTTTTTTACTTTAAATTCTCTCAAATATTTTTTAAGAATCATTTTTGTTTCTGGTTTTTTAAGCCAATTTTCTTCTATTAGAGGAACTAAAAGTGGCGTTGCTTTTTGAAAAACATCTAAATCATTACTTAAATTTCTTATTTCCCTACCATAAACATCAGAATTTATTGTTGCTTTAGTACCAATAATACCAACTTTTTTAATATTTTTAAGACTAACTATTTCTTCAGCTATGGGACGAATAACTCCGAGCACCTTTAAGCCTGGGTACTTTACTGGTAAATATTCTTGCTGAATTTTTCTAAGAGCTTGAGCTGAAGCGCTGTTACAAGCTATTATTATTAATTTACAATTTTGACTATACAAAAAATCAACAGCTTTAACCGTGTAATTATAAATGGTCTCCATTGACTTATTACCATAAGGAACATTAGCGTTATCACCTAAATAAATATAATCATATTCTGAATGATTTTTTAAGAATCCACTAAGAACAGTTAAGCCGCCAACGCCTGAATCAAAAACTCCAATCATAGTTAATTAAGATAACTTAAAATTATTAATAATCAAAACAAATTTACAGCCTAAAAATTCAGCTGCCTTTCGACAAAATATCATCCTATCATTAAATATCTCAAAATACTCCATAGCTCCCGTAACTTTAGTGTCAATTTTTAACTTTAAAACTACTTCTTTTTTTTGTTTATTAAACTTAAAAGTAGACTCGATAACGGAATAATTAACCCGATCATGAATATCTTTTTTGATATTTTCCGGAGTTTTATTTTTAACTCTATTTCTATGAACATCAGATTTATCAGCCAAAACTAAAATAGCTCCAATTTTATTAATAATTTCATAAC
>CAZNDY010000003.1:0-3827 GCA_964572055.1 uncultured Gammaproteobacteria bacterium | reverse complement strand
TCAGATTTATCAGCCAAAACTAAAATAGCTCCAATTTTATTAATAATTTCATAACCATGTTCATCATGATTAGCAATAGCCTGCATAACTTCTAAAACATCCCTTGTTTCCTGGCTACTTCTAGATGTTGTCAAAAAAAATTGAGAAAAAAGCATAGCACTAGTATAGGGATGACCAGTTCTTTGTAAAAAATTACCCATATCATGACAATAACCAGCAATAGCGGCTAATTGTTGTTCCCTTTCATCTAAACCGAGATTTTTAGCCAAACTTTTAGCTCTATCAGAGACAACACTTAAGTGTCTTGGGCCATGATCTGTATAACCTAAGAAATCTAAATACTCTTCAGATTTTTTTACACAATAAACAACTCCCGAATGTTTTTTTATTTCTTCTAAACTTAACATAAGTTTTGTAAAAAATTAATTTTTAATTAAACCATGAGCCACGCTTTCTTTAAGACCAGCGTCACTAATTTCTATGAAATCAGCTTTTCCTTTTACTCTTTCAATATTATCCGCCCCCATATAAGTCATACCAGAAGCTAATCCTCCTAAAAATTTATTAACGATTGGAGCAACTGGTCCTTTATATTCAATTGTGGTCATCTCGCCTTCTACGTGAACAACTTCATCCTTTTTCTTTCCATCCAAAGCCATTTTTTTAACAGTTGCTAAATAACTAGCCATTCCTCTATACTCCTTATATTTTTTACCATTCTTTGTGATAATTTTACCAGGAGTTTCTTTTGTTCCAGAAAAAATAGAACCACTCATGACAGTATCAGCTCCCGCACCTATCGCCTTTACTATATCACCCGGATTTTTAATACCACCATCGGCACAAACCGGAACTCTTCCCTGGCTAGCTTCATAAACATCCATAATAGCTGTAATCTGTGGCACACCAGCGCCAGCCATAATTCTGGTAGTACACATTGAACCAGGGCCAATACCAACTTTTATAGCATCAGCCTTTTTGTTTATGAAATATTCAGCTGCATCCTTAGTAGCGATATTTCCTACCATGACATCTATTTTAGGATATCTTTCTTTTAAATAATCTAAAGTTTTACCAACCCTCTTAGAGTGACCATGAGCAACATCTAAAACCAAAATATCAACGCCAGAATCAGACAAAGCCTTAACTCTTTCTTCATAATCTTTAACACCCAAAGCTGCGGCAGCTAAAAGATTTTCTTTTTTTATTTTTTTTATTTCACTTGCCTGACTGGCCACAGTCATAAACCTATGAACAACACCTAAACCACCCATTTTACCGACAGTAATAGCCATTTCACTCTCACAAACAGTATCCATATTAGCCACCAACAATGGGATATCTATAAAATGATTTTTAGTAACTTTAGTCCTAAAAGAAACTTCTTTGCGAGAATTAACTCTATTATATTTTGGGACAAGCAAAACATCATCAAAAGAATAGCCCTTACCAATAATTCTAGCCATAAATTTTATTTTATTAATTTAATAATTTTTTTAATTGAAGTTTGATACTGATTAAGACAATCTTCCCGATTATTTTTTTCAGCTAAGCCAAATAATTTTGTTTTTATATTTTTAATACCACAAAATTTTAACACACCCCTTAATGTTTTAGTTGCTAAATTACCAAATAAAAAATAATAAAAACTAGGAGCGCCAGAAGTACAAATTAAAATAGATTTTTTACCCTTAAGTAATTTTTCTGGCATTGCGCCATTAGGGTTATTATATTTAAAAGCAAAACCAGGTAAAAAAACTCTATCAATAAATCCTTTTAAAATTGCTGGAAAACTATACCACCATATTGGAAAAACAAAAACCAAATAATCAGCCCACAAAATATCTGATTGGGCTAATTTTAAATCTGGCTCCAATCCTTGAACCTCCCTGTAGCCTCTTTTTAAGTTTAAATCAAAATTCAAATCACCTAAGTTTATTCTTTTAAAATTAATATTACTGCCTTGAAAATTATCAACAAAAATATCAGCTATTTTTCCATTTAAAGAACTTTTGTCTGGGTGAGCTAAAATTAACAAAACTTTTTTCATATTTTAATTTAATAGATAAATTGAATAGGCTAAATAAGTGGCAAAGGATACCCATAAAAAATAAGGGATGAACAAAATAGCAGAAGCTCTATAACCTCTCCAAAGCATTAAAATTAAAATTAAATTAACTAAATTTAAGGCAATCATTTCAATAACTGACCAAAAAATTAAATGCCAAGAAAAAAACAAAATAGACCAAAAAACATTAAGCAAACCATTTAAAATAAACAAAAAAACAATTATATAAAAAAACAAACTCTTCCTGTCGGTCTTAGGATTGTTAGAAAAAAGCAAAATTGAAATAGCCGATAAAATAAAAATGACAGTCCAAGCTATTCCAATAAAAGAGCCATGCGGAGTAAATGATGGCTGATTGATTGCATCATACCAATCCATTCCACTTCCAGTAATATAACCACCCAATAAAGATACAAATAAAACACCCAATGGTGCCAATAAATAATTAACTTTTAAACCTCTAATTTTCATAAGCCTAAAATTAATATTAATATCCCTAATAATTATAGCAAAAAAAAATTAAATTGTCATTAATAAAAAATTGATTTTAGTAATACAATTCCAAGATTGTTTTTTAAAAAAATTAAACAAGATTAGATGCTAAAAAAATTATTTATTAGTAATCCTAAATAATAAGAAATTAAAATCACCACAGTTGCTATCAATAAATGTTCAAAAACAACACTAAAATTTTTTCTTTCCTTTTCGTTACTTATTTTATAACTCAAAACTGAAAGAATTATTATTCCCCAAACAACTGAAATTAAAATAGAAGTTGAAAGCTTAAAGAATATAAATGGAATTAAAAAACTTAAAGCAAAAATCGCTTTAGTTAAAAAAGTTGCTATAGTAGCTTCCCAAACATGACGAGCACTATTTTCCTTATTTGATTCTTCAGAAATGTGTACTCCCAAAGAATCCGAAAAAGCATCAGCCAAAGCTATTACTAAAATACCAGAAATAACCGCCAACTTTGATCCGGTACTAGAATTAAGCCCAACCATTAATCCCAAGGTTGTTATAACAGCTGACGTCAATCCAAAACTTAAACCCTTTTTAAGAGAATTTTTCATATTTTTTTAGATTTTTTTCTAGCAAGATTGGCAAAACGATGTGCCTCATCTCGAGCTTTTAAAAGTATTAATTTAATATCTAAAACTTCCTTTTTAAATTTTTTATCTGCATTTTTCAAAAAAACTATTTCGTCTCCAGCAAATTTAGATAAACCAACTACATTTTTTATTTTATATTGTTCAAAAATTTCTTTTAAAAAATCAAGCTGAGGACGACCTCCGTCTATTAAAAATAAATCGGGATACATCCATTCTTTATGATTCAATCTTCTCTCTAACATCTCAACTAAAGCACGAAAATCATCATGTAAATAATTATTTTTAATTTTAAACAAACGATAATCATTCTTCTGATATTCACCCCCAGAATCAACAACAACCATAGAGCCATAAGTTTCTTTTCCAGAAAAATGAGAAATATCATAGGCCTCTATTCTTTTAAAATTATTTTGTTCTAAATTTTTTTCATTTTCTATCAAAGAAACGTCTTGTAAATGCTTTAAAGCTTTAAGTTGTTCGGGGTTTTCTTTCGAAAGTTTTTTTATCAAATACTCTTTTTTGCCAGATAAAAGTAAAATAATATTTTTAATATTTTTCTGATAATCTTTTTTATTTATTTTTCCCAAACACGATCCAGGGCAAAGACCAACCTGATAATCAAAACAAGCCTTACCCGAATTAGCTTT
>CAZNDY010000002.1:5554-68660 GCA_964572055.1 uncultured Gammaproteobacteria bacterium | reverse complement strand
TTCAACTTTATTATACAACATGTTTATAACTGTTAATATCTTGTTAACAGATTTATTTTTTTGATCAATATTATTTAAATCGAGGCTTTTGAGCTCTTTGTTTAAATAATAATCAATAATATGCCTAGAATTTTCAATAGCCGACCCAAAAACAGTTGGATTTTCTCTAATTATCTCATCGGGGTCTTTACCGACCTCTTTATCATCAAAAACCACTACCTTCAAATTTAAACCCATTTTCAAGGCTTCAGCTATACCTCTGTCCGTAGCACCAGAACCAGCTAAATCCTGATCGAAGGACAAAATAATATTATTGGTGTATCTTTTAATTAAGTTTAACTGGGAGACTGTTAATGCTGTACCAGAGGAAGCTACAACATTTTTAAAGCCAGCCTCATGAGCTGAGATAACATCCATTTGTCCTTCAACCACAATCACAGCATCTTTTTCCTTAATAAAGCTCTTAGCTTTATCTAAGCCAAAAAGGACCCTGCTCTTATCATACAAATCAGTCTGAGGGCTGTTTATATATTTGCCAAAAGATTTTTCCTTATCTTGATTTTCTGGATTAATTCTGGCTGTAAAAGCCAAAACTCGACCATTAGCATCTTTAATGGGAAACATTATTCTATCACGAAAACGATTAAAATATTTACCCTTGTCGCTTTTAGCTGACATTCCGCTTAAAAATATTTCCTTGTCCGTATATTTTTTGCTTTTTAAAAAATTAATTAAATCATCATAATTATTTAAGCTATAACCTATACCCCAACGATTAATAGCGTCAATATTCAAACCTCTTTGAATTAAATATTTTTTAATCTTATCAATATTTTCATTTTTGCTTTTTTCATTGGTTAAAATAAAATTATAATATTTCAAGCTAAATTCTAAAATTTCAAACAAACGGTTTCTATTTTTATTTTCAGAGAAATCACGATTATCCAAAACAACACCGGCTCTAGGGGCTAACATTTTTAAAGTTTCTACAAAATCTAAGCCTTCCATTTCCATAATAAAAGAAAAAATATCACCGCCCTTACCACAACCAAAACAATGCCAAATTTGTTTTTCTGGCGAAACCATAAAAGAAGGGGTTTTTTCATTATGAAAAGGACAGATACCCCTAAAATTAGAGCCAGCTGGCTTTAAGTTAAGATATTGTGAGACTAGTTCAACAATATCTATTCTAGATTTTATTTCTTCTGAATGATTCATTTTAATTTAAATAAATAAAAATCTTTTCTTTTTTACATTTTTATTGAAATTTTCAATATCTCTCTCCAAATCAGCTATTTCCATATCATCTAATATATCCTCCCTTAAAGAATCTGGTTTATTTTTAAAATCAACATCTTGACTCTCGACACAGCCAACAACTTCTTTCTCTATTTTATTTTTAAATCCCAAAGGAGAAACATCATATTGACCTGAAAAAAAAGAAACTAAAGCACTTATCTCACCCTCAACTAAATCACCATCATACTCAGCACTATGCATGTGTTGACCTTCGTAACTAGCCTTTTTTTGATCTAAATGCAGACTAAATATACATCCCTGATTATTTTCATCTATATACAAATGAAAACGAGGATAATGTTCACCAGACAAGCGCCTAACCAAACTTTCCTGACCACTCCTTCTGTCAAATATCAAAGCATAACCAAAGCGCCTAGTTATATTCTTTGCCTCCTCTAATTTTATTGATTTAACTAAAAACTTCATATATTATCTTTTTTTCTTAAAAATAAAAAAATTATAAATAATAAAACTTTCTATTCCAATAATTAAAGTAACCAAAGATTGAGAGCAAAGATAATTAAATCCTTTAATACCTGAAAAGATATGCATTAATTTAACGTTTATTAATAAATTGAAAAAAGAAATAAACAAATAAGAAAAAAGCTGGCGATGAACATAGGCCAAATTATTATCTCTAAATGTCCAAAATTTATGAGTAAAAAAATTAAACAAAAAAGACAAAAAGAAGGCCAAGGCAGTGGACGGTAATAAACTCTGATTTAAAACATCGTGTAATAAAAACAAAAACAATAAATCCAAAAATAATGTAAAACAACCAGTTATAAAAAACTTAACGTAAGCTTTTCTTAAATTTAAAATTTTAAAAGTTATTGGAAAATATGAAAAAATAAAAAATTTTAACTTTTGATACATAAAACTTACTTATAAATTTCGGCTACCTCGGCAATTATTTTTTCTGAGTCACGAAAACGATTACTAATACTACCAGAGTTTAAAACAACGCTTATAAACTCCTTGCCATCACTATTAGAAAATTTTAAAGTCAAACAATATCCTGCCAAAAAATTATAACCAGTTTTTCCAGAAATAACTCTTCCATCAACCTCTAAATCTTTAAAACCAGCAAGTAATTCATTGGTAGAATTTACGTTTTTAACACGACCATTCTTGGTTTCAAAATTATAACTATATCTCTGAGCAAGGTCAGCTATAAGTTTATTTTCAAAAGCCTTGGCTGTCATAATTGCTACCTCTTTAGCTGTAGAAACATTATTATTACTTAAACCAGTTGCATCTTCAAAATAGGTTTTATACAACTTTAATTCCTTGGCTTTTTCATTCATTTTATTGACAAGATCAGACTCACTTAAACCAATAGAGTTAGCTAAAGCAATAACAGCGGTATTGTCGGATGGAATTAAAGATAAAGCCAATAAATCTATTTTTTTTACCTCTTCACCTAAGAAAAGATAATCTCTCCCACCTAAACGACGATCACTTGCTTGAATTTTATAATAATCCTCAAAATTGATATCAAGATCCATAAAGACTAAAGCTGCCATTAATTTACTAATACTAGCAATAGAACGAGTCTCATTAGCTTCTCTTTCAAATAAGAAAAAATTAGAATCAAGGTCAAGTACCGCTACCGAAGAAGCTGATAAATCTAAATTATTAATTTCTTCTATTTTTTCAGAAAAATTATCTAACTGCCAAATCTTCCGAACATCTCCATAATCATTAAAATCAAACAAAGAGACAAAACCAAACAAAGAAGAAATTAAAATATGAAAAACAACAAAAATAAACATAAAAAATTACTTCTCTAGATTATTATTAATTTCTTTTTTATTTTCTTCACCATCCCCACTACAATTTTTATCATCATCGTCACTAACTTCATCTTCTTCATCTTCTTCATCATCTTCATCATATTTATCATCTTCATCATCTTCACTTTCTTTATCATCTTCTTCGTCGCCCTCTTCATTTTCTTCATTCTTTTTTTCTTCTTTATCGTCTCGTAAAATCTCCTCCTTATTCTTATCTTCTGTTGGTAAGCTATTTTCCAGGTCATTACCGTCAATTAAATTGTCACCCTCATGACTGCTTATTTTTCCTAACAATTTATCTATCTCTTCATTATTATTAAATTTTTCATAATCAGGCAAATCGCTTAAACTAGATATTCCTAAAAATTTAACAAAATCAAGGCTAACCGTATAAATATTGTCCTCGACTTCATCAGCTGACTTCTCTTCAACTAAACCCCTGATTAATAAATTTTTTAAAATCAAACTACAGTTTATGCCTCTAATTTTTTCAATATCTTTTTTCTTGATTGGTCCCCTGTAAGCAATAATAGTTAATGTTTCTAAACTAGCTGGGGTTAATTCTCCGCTAACTTCACTTTGCATAAATTTTTGAACAATAGCAGCGCTTTCAGGAGAACTAGACATTTGGTATTTTTTAGAATTTTCAATTACAAGAACGCCTCGGTCATTATTTTTACAATCACTTATTAATTCTTGAAGGTTTTTTTCTATCTCTTCTGTTTTTTTATCTAAAACATCAGCTAATTCCTTAAGAGATAAAGGCTTAGGAGAAACAAAGAGTAGTGATTCGATTGAACGCTTAATATTCATAAAATTATTTTAATTAAATTACAAAACATCTTCCTGATTTTCTTCTAAATAAATTTCACTAAATAAAGAAACTTGATTAAAAACTAATTGTCTTTGTTTAGATAATTCTAATACAGCTAAAAAATTAACAATTATTTCAGTCTTAGATTTAGCTTCTTTTAAAATTTTAGTAAAATTTATTTTAATTTTTTTATCTATCAAATTTTTAATAAAAGAAATTCTCTCATCTATACTTATCTCCGATTTAATCGTTTCTTCCTCTAATTTTTCCTCTTCAACTTTAACTTTTTCTAATATTTTCAAAAAAGAATGATGTAAGTCATTTTGCTTAACGTTTTTTGGAGGAAAAAAATATTCACCCAAAAAAGAAAAGCGACGATTATTCTTATTAATTATTCTAGAGAAAGAAAACTTTTTTCTACCAATTATTTTTTGAATTTTACCACTTAAATCAACAAAGTCTTTATACATCCTCAATTGCTTTTCTAAATCTTCAATTTCTTCCTCGTCTTCAGGGGTAAATAAATATGGCAACAAAGCTTTTGATTTCAAATAAATCAATTTACTAGCCATTAATAAAAAATCAGCCATTCTTTCTGGTAAAATATCCTTTGAATTCTGAATATACTCCAAATATTCATCAGCTATTTTAGCTAGACTGACTGAGGTAATATCTAATTCCTCTTTTTCTATAATCCGAAGAAGTAAAGATAAAGGGCCTTGAAATTGATCTATTTTGATATCTATCATAGTATTTTTGATAAAAACAAGCCAAAAAATGGGCATTTTATTAAAAACCCTTACTTATCCATTCTAACTAATTTTAAGTCTTTTATCAATAGTAAAAAATATTAAAAATTTAAATAGTTTATTTTTCTTCTTATAAAATTTTGGAAATTTTTGTCTATTTTTAAATCCAGCAATAAAGAAAAATCATTTTTTTTAACAAATTCTTTTAAAGACAATAAATCTTTATTAATTTTTAAATGACTTATTTTATCCAAACTTCTATTAACAATTTCTTTATTAGTGCAAGAATCACAAACAACACCACCTCGATTTAAACTAATAAAATTCAAATTTTTATCGCCAGAACACTCAACGCACCTAGAAGTTTGATAGGAATAACCCAATAAATCCAAAAGTTTAAATTTTAAAATATCACTTAAAAAATCAAGATCTTTTAAAGATTTAATCTTAATATTTTCCACTGAATTATTAATGGTCTTTAAAAAATTATTTAAAAAAATAAAAAGATCAAAATCTGTTTGACCCTCTTTAACATGTTGATTAAAAAAAGAAAAAATCTTACCGCTTAAAAACAAGGAATTATAATCGTTTTTCAAATTTAAAAAAGAATCTTGACTAATCACACTACCAACACTAACTCCATTTTTATTTTTAATCATCATTAAATCCACAAAATTAAAAGGTTCAAGGTGAGCCACTAATTTAGATGATTGCTTCCTAGCACCTCTAGCTGTTAAAACCAACTTACCAAAATCTAAAGTATAAAAATAAATCAAAGAATCGTTTTCTTTGTGTGGAAATCTATTTAAAACTATAGCCTTAGTTCTTATCATCTTTTATCTAAGTAAGATTGAAGAATTATCATGGCCGCCAAAGAATCCCGATTGCTATTCATTTTTTTGTTCATTATAGAGTCAGCTTGCAAACTAGAAAGCCTTTCATCAATCAATGCTATCTGAATACCTTTTCCAGATAACTCTTTTTCAATAAAATTAATAAATCTTAAAAAATTTTTATTGTCACTTTCTTGACCACTCATCTTTCTGGGATTACCAATCACTAAAAAATTTATCCCTTCCTCTTCCACAAGCTCAAGTAAAGCTGATGGACTAAAAACGGTTTTAAAGGGGGTAGATATTCTATTTTCACTGTTGGCTAGGGCTAAACCTATTCTTTTCTCGCCCCAATCAACCCCTAAATATTTAATCATTATTCAGTTAAAATTATATTTCCATCTTCAACAATGGCAATTGAGTGCTCGTAATGAGAACTAAGCGACCCATCCGAAGTTACAAAAGTATAAGTGTTCTTAGCTGCTTTAACATTAAACCTGCCAGCATTAATCATTGGCTCAATAGCAATAACCATTCCCGGTTTTAAAACTAAATTTTCACGACTTTTATTACCTATTTCATAATTAAAAACATGAGGATCTTCGTGAGCTTGATAACCAACACCATGTCCAACCAAATCCCTAACAACACTAAAACCATTTTTAACAACAAAATCTTCGATTGTTTTACCAATATCATTTAAAGTCATGCCTGGCTTGGCCTTGCCTATCCCTAAAAATAAAGCCTCTTTAGATATTTTTATTATTCTAGAGGCATCCTTAGACACCTTACCAACTGGAACAGTTCGACACATATCAGTATAAAAACCACCACCCTCGGAACGATGATTATATGGTCGATTATTTCTCTGAGCATCTTCTTTGGTTTGAATTGGCCACTCCATTCCAATATCTAAACCAACAATATCTCCTGATTTTAAAACCTTATTTGGCAAGGCAGTACCATGAACAACCTCATTATTCACAGAAACACAAAGTGTTGATGGAAAAAAAATCTTACCACCCATCGGATAATCTTTAAAAGCTGGACGACCACCATTTTTTTCTATTAAAGAAGTCGCTAGATTTTCCAAATCTTCTGAATTAACACCTGGTTTAACCATTTTACAAACCTCATTCAAAACTTCAGAAAGTATTTTTCCACCTTCTTTTAATATTTCAATTTCTTCTAATGTTTTAATCTCTATCATTTTTTTATTTATAATTTTCTAAAATTTTCTTAAAATTTTTTGTATCCTGATCACTAGTATTGGGATTTTTGTCAAACTCTCTAAGGGCTCTACTTCTCTTAAAAAATGGTATTTTTCCATCGTCTTTAATTGTTTTTGTTAACTTTTTAAAAATTTTTATAGCCAAATCTTTATTATTTTTTAAACTAGAAAATTGACCATGATTAACCATGCTAGAAAACTTTCTAGCAAAACCACTACTGCCACTCATTTTAAAAGAATGACCAGTTGGTGGTAATTTTTTAGACAACATATTGCATATCATTAAGTATTACAATAAAATTATTATACTAAAAAAACAACAAAAAAACAAGGAATTTTGTCCTTGTTTTTCTATATATTTTAAAAAATATTAAATACTGTCGTAGTCTCTCATGGTAATTTGAGATTCAATTTGCTTAACCGTCTCAATAACAACCGAAACAACGATTAACATGCTTGTTCCTCCAATAGCCAAGGTTTGCATTCCTGTAAAATACTTCATAATTAAAGGTAAAACAGCAATAACACCCAAGAAAAGAGAACCAGTAAGCAATATACGTCTACTAATACCCTGTAAATACTCACTAGTATGTCTGCCCGGTCTTATCCCCGGAATAAAACCTCCTTGTTTTTGTAAATTTTCAGCTATCTGATCTGGTTTAAATACTATTTCAGTATAAAAATAAGTAAATCCAACAACTAGGATAAAGTAAAATATACCATAGAAAAGTTGATTTTCAAAAACTTTTATTATCCAGGTTGAAATATTGGCTAAAATAGCATATTTAGAAGAAACAAAAAATTGGGCAATCATTGTTGGAAAAACAATAATAGAAATAGCAAAGATAATCGGTATAACACCAGCAGTATTAACCCTTAATGGCAAATGAGTGCTTGTTCCTCCAAAAGCCCTGTTACCCCTTATTTGCCTAGCATATTGAACTGGAATATTTCTTTGACCTTCGTTAATAATGACTATACCAATAATAGTTATTAGGGTTATAAAAATAAAACCTAAAAGCATGAATAATTGAGATTGGTCAAAAGTAAAAATTATTCTCTGAAGACCAGTTGGTAATCCTGCTATAATTCCAGCAAAGATTAAAAGAGATATACCATTTCCAATCTTTTTTTCTGAAATAAGTTCTCCAATCCACATTAAAAATATTGTTCCAGCTGTTATAGTTATAATAATTGTCAATAAATTAAAGTAACCACCACTCAAGATGCCAGCACCTGAACTATTAAGTAATTTAATCATGCCGTAAGCTTGAATCATGGCCAAAGGAACTGTACCCAACCTTGTCCAAGTATTAATTTTTTGACGACCAGCCTCTTCCTTCTGCATTTCTTCCAATTTAGGAATAATCATGCCTAATAATTGAAAAATAATAGATGAAGTAATATAAGGAGCAATACCCATCATAACGATTGAAAAATTATCCATACTACCACCTGAAAAAACATTCAACATCCCTAAAAACTGATTTGAAGAAAAAATATCTCTCAAAACATCGACGTTAACACCTGGAACAGGAATATGAGCAAAAAGCCTAAAAAAAGCTAACATCAATAACACAAAAAGAATATTGTTTCTTAAATCTCTAATTTTCCAAATTTTTGTTATTTTATCAAACATATTTTAAATTATTTTTCTAATGTTTTTTTAACACTATCGCTCATTTTAATATTTTCAAATTTCAAATCTTTAACAGTTAAAGATTCCTTTCCTAATATTTTTACTGATTGATTTTTCTTAGAAATGAGTTTTTTGGCTAATAAAGTTTCAGGACTAACAACTTCATTGTCCTTAAAGTTTTCATTAATAGCCTTAATATTAACAACCTGGTTTTTGTCACTTAAAGATTTAAAACCTCTAACCTTTGGTATCTTTAAAAGATTTTGTTTCATACCTAATCTTTTCAATTTACCACGACTAACACCAGAACGAGATTTTTGTCCTTTTAAACCACGTCCGCTATAAGTACCAGAACCAGAAGAATTTCCTCTACCAATTCTCTTTTTCTTCTTTAAGGTTCCTTTTCCCTTTTTTATACTATCTAGTGTAATCATATCTTTTATAAAAATTATTTTTATTTTTTGGATTTAATTTCTTTTTTGTCTGATTTTTCTAAATTATTTACATCCTTATTTTTTTTACTTTCAAAATCTTTCTTAGGAGAAGATGCTTTTCTTTTTAATTTTGATAAAGCCAAAATTGTACATTTAGCATTATTAACCTTGTTATTAGTTCCTAAAATTTTACTAGTAACGTTTTTAATACCAGCCAAATCTAAAATAACTCTAATAACACCGCCAGCAATAACACCCCTACCCTTAGCAGCTGGTTTTAACAACAATTTAGCAGAACCAAATTTGGCATTAATTTGATGAGTTATAGTGTCATTGTAGATAGGAACTTCCAATAAATTTTTCTTAGCCTTATTTACTGCTTTGTTAACAGCTAGAGTAACATCAGCACCCTTACCTAAAGCAACAGCAATCCTTCCTTTTTTATCTCCAATAGCAACGCAAGCTCTAAAACTCATTCTTTTACCACCCTTCATAACTCTGGTTACGCGAGCCAAGTCTAAAATCCTTTGCTCAAATTCTTCCTTTGGTCTCTCTCCAAATCTCTTTCCACGACCAGAAAAATCTTTTCTCTTCTTATTAAAACCAGAATTATTAAATGAGTTCCCAGCTGCTCCGGCAGTCGAAGTATTTCCCTGTTTTTTTTCTTCTTGTTTTTTTTCTTCGGACATAATATTTAAAAACTTATATATAAATAAATTATGATTAAAACTTCAATCCAGCCTCACGAGCACCGTCAGCTACAGCTTTAACTCTTCCATGATATTTATAACCACCACGATCAAAAACTGCCTCTGAAATATTGGCCTTAACAGCCTTTTCCCCTAAAAGCTTCCCTAATTTAAAGCTTTGTTCGGTCTTTTTCATTTTGTCAGCTCCTTTTAATTCTTTAAAATTAACACTAAACAAAGTCTTTCCACTAACATCATCAATTAATTGCAAATAAATACCAATATTAGATTTAAAAACACTTAATCTTGGTTTATTGGCTGTGCCACTAATTCTCATTCTGATTTTTTTATGCCTTCTTTCTAATTTGTTATTTTTTTCTTTCTGCTTATTCATATGTAAAAAATTTATTTATAAATATTATTAAATTATTTAGCAGCAGCCTTACCAGCTTTTCTTCTAATAACTTCATCACTATATTTAATTCCTTTTCCTTTGTACGGCTCTGGTGCTCTCAATTTTCTAATTTGAGCAGCTACTTCACCAACAGACTGCTTATCAATACCACTGATTGTCAAAGTATTACCCTCTGCCACAGCTGAAATTCCCTGAGGTAAAGGAAATTCTATTGGATGTGAAAAGCCTAAATTGAAATTTATCTTATTTCCAGCAACAGCCATCTTGTAACCGACACCCTTGATTTCTAATTTTTTTTCAAAGCCATCATTGACGCCTACAACCATGTTATTTATCAAAGCTCTATACAAACCCCACAAAGATTTTTCTTTCTTATTTTCTGGGTTAGAAACTTTAACTATAATCTCTCCATCAACAACTTCAACCTTAGCCTCTTTTAAAAAGCTCGTTTTTAATTCACCTTTTGGACCTTTAACAGTTATTGTTCTACCTTCAATTTTAACATCGGTTCCATTTGGTATTTTGATTGCTAATTTTCCTAATCTTGACATAATAATGGTATTATAATTTTAAAATTAAAAATAATTTCAAAAGCATTTTTCTTAAAAAATTAATAAATTTCACAAATAAATTCTCCACCAATTTTATTTTTTCTAGCCTCAATATTAGTCATTAAACCTTTAGAGGTGGAAACTATGGCTAAACCAAAACCATTTAAAATAGTTGGGATATTATCTTTGTCAATATAAACTCTTCTTCCTGGTTTACTTACTCTCTTTAAAGAGCTTATTCTTGGTCGACCATCAGCCTCATACTTCAAAACCAATCTGATTTGATCAAATTTTGAACTTTTGTTTTTTTGCAAATCTTGGCCACCTTTAATTATTTCAGCTTTGCTTATAAAACCCTCTTTCTCTAGTATTTTGGCAATGTTAAATTTTATTTTGCTCATTGGCAAAAGAACATCGGCCTTTCTTACAGTAGAGGCGTTTCTAATTCTGGTTAGCATGTCTGCGATTGGATCTATCATAATATTTTAATTAAATAAAAGTATATAATTTAATAAATAGTCGAATTACCAACTTGCTTTTTTAATTCCTGGTAAATCTCCATTGTCAGCTAATTCTCTAAAACAAATACGACACAAATCAAAATCCCTCATGTATCCCTTGTTTCTACCACAACGCCAACATCTATTAATTTTTCTAGTTGAAAATTTTGCTTGTCTTTTAGCTTTTACAATTAACGCTTGTCTAGCCATATAAATATTTTTTAATTATTTTTTATTATTCTCCTCTTTTTTAAAAGGAAAACCAAACATCCTGAATAACTCTAAACCTTCTTCCCTGTTTTTAGCACTAGAATCAACTATAACCTCTAAACCATGAATATTGTTAATATCATCAACCTTTACTTCTGGAAAAGCTGTATTTTCTTTAAAACCAATAGTTAAGTTGCCTTGTTTGTCAACTGATTTTTCTGAAATACCTCTAAAATCTCTAACCCTAGGAAAACTAACATTAACTAATTTCTCTAAAAAATTATACATTCTCTCACCTCTAAGAGTAACCATGGCACCAATAATCATACCCTCTCTAACTTTAAAAGATGAAATTGATTTTTTAGCCTTTGTAAAAACTGGTTTTTGGCCCGAAATATTAATTAAAGTTTTTTCGATATTATCAATATAATCCTTATCTTTAACTCTTCGACCAAAACCAACATTAATAACAACTTTCTTAATACCAGGGACTAAAAACCCATTAGAATAATTAAACTTCTCTTTTAAAGCGGGTATTATTTCTTTTTGATATTTTTCTTTTAAACTCATACTATTATTTTAATATATTTTAATTAATCTATGGTTTCTCCACATTTTTTACAAACTCTAAATTTTTTGACACTTGAATCAGCGTTCTTTTCACCTATTTTATAAGAAACTCTAGTGTTTTTACCACATTTAGGGCAAATTAAGGCAACATTTGAAATATTAATTAAACCAGGAAATTCAATTCTTTGTCCTTTTTCTCCTTGTTTTTGTGGTCTTAAATGTTTAATTAAAATATTCAAACCTTCAACACTAACTCTTCCTTCTTTAGGAAAAATTTGTAAAACTTTTCCAGTTTTACCACTATCCTTTCCGGCTAATATTTTAACTTTATCTCCTTTTTTTATCTTCATATCAAAAAATTTAATTTAATAAATCAAAAATTATAAAACCTCTGGGGCTAAAGAAGCTATCTTAGTAAAACCAGCTCTTCTGACTTCTCTGGCTACTGGACCAAAAATACGTGTCCCCTTTGGCTCCTTTTTTTCTTTATCAATAACAACACAAGCATTGTCATCAAACCTTAAATAACTGCCATCTTTGCGTCTAATTTCTTTTTTTGTTCTAACAACAACGGCTCTAAGAACATCACTTTTTTTAATAGGCATATGAGGACTAGCTGACTTAACAGTAGCCACAATAATATCACCAACAGTGGCATATCTCTTTTTATAACCACCCAAAACTCTAATACACAAAACTTCTTTAGCTCCGGTATTATCAGCAACTTTTAATCGACTTTCTACTTGTATCATATATTTATAATATTTAAAAACAATTAAAATTATTAGCTATAAATAACTCTCCATTTTTTATCCTTACTAATTGGACGACATTCTACAAAAGAAACCTTATCCCCTGTTTTAAATCTATTTTCCTCATCATGAACTTTATATTTCTTACTAGAAACATACCTTTTCTGATATTTTTTATTGATTTTAGTAATATCAACAGAAACAAGAATAGTTTTGTCAGATTTGTCACTGACAACCAAT
The DNA here is from genome assembly GCA_964572055.1 of uncultured Gammaproteobacteria bacterium. Lineage (GTDB taxonomy): Bacteria > Patescibacteriota > Patescibacteriia > Patescibacteriales > UBA12465. Next base: position 55,938 of record CAZNDY010000002.1, on the reverse strand, counting down.
CCTGAGAATTTTTTTCTAATAACTTTTTTAGCTTCTTTTTTATTTTCCATATTATTTTTTATTTATTCTCTTCATTTTTATTATTTTCTATATCAACAGAGTTTTTATCAGAATTCAACAAAGTCAAAACTTGAGCAACATTCTTTCTAATATTTCTAATTTCCCTAATATTTTTCAACTGACGATTAGAGTCCTTGAATCTAAGTTCTCTCAACTCTTCCCTCCACTTAGCAAGCAAAGAATGAAGTTCTGAGTCTTTTTTCGTTTTTAATTCTTTTAAATCCATATTTTAATTATTTATTTTATAATTAATCTTTTTTAACAATCTTACATTTAACTGGCAACTTATAAGCAGCCAAGTTTAAAGCTTGCAATGATTGCTCCTCTGTTAAACCATCAATCTCATACATAATCATTCCCGGCTTTACTGGACAAATATAATGATCAACCGCTCCCTTTCCTTTACCCATAGGTATTTCTCCACCTTTCTGAGTAACTGATCTATCGGGAAAAATTCTAATCCAAATTTTACCATTCTTTTTGGTGTATTTAGCAATAACTCTTCTAGCAGCCTCAATCTGACGAGAAGTAATCCAACAAGCCTCCATACTCTTTAAGCCATAAGACCCAAAATCAACATTAAGTAAACTACTGGCCTTACCACCTCTTTTGGCTTTATGCATCTTTCTATGTTTAGTTTTTTTTGGCATTAACATATTTTTTGTTTAAGATTCTTGAGATCACCGAGATCCTTAGATTGTTTTTTAATTTTATATTTCCAAAACTATTTAAGAATCCTGAATATTTCAAGAATCTTAATTAATAATCATAAATTATTTTTTCTTAAAAATTTCACCTTTGTATATCCAAACCTTGATACCAATAGCCCCATAAGTAGTATTAGCTGCTCCTCTGGCATAATCAATATTAGCTCTTAGAGTACTAAGTGGTAATTTACCAAAAATCAATTTTTCAGATCTAGCAATTTCAGCACCATTAAGACGACCAGCAACAACCACTTTAACACCCAAAGCACCAGCTCTTTCTATTCTAGAAATGGCTTGTTTCATAACCTTTCTAAAAGGAACTCTCTTTTCTATTTCTAAAGCCATTGCCTGAACATTGATTTGAGCACTTAAATTAGGGTTTTCAACCTCTTTGATATTTACATTCATATCATCCAATCTAACCTTCATTGGATTACTTAAAAATTTTCGGTGAATATTCCTTTTTAACTCTTCAACACCATTACCACCTCTGCCAATAATAACACCAGGTTTTCCTGTGTAAATATCCATTGTGATTTTACCGGAATCCCTACCAATCTCTACTCTATCAATACCAGCCTCTCTAAATTCTTTTAAAATATATTTTCTAATCAAAACATCTTGCTTAACATTTTTGATATAGTTGTTACCAGCACTAAACCAAGTTGAAGGCCAAGTCTTGGTAATTCCCATTCTTAGTATTTTTGGATTTACTTTTTTACCCATATTTTTTATTAAATAAAATTTTTAATCAATATTAACCAGCTTTTCTTCTAAAAACTTTGTTAGCAAAACTTTTATTAGAAGATTTAACATCACCTTTTACGTTCTTATCTATATCCTTATCTACCTTATCTTCTTTTTTATTTTTTTTAGCTTCCTTAGCAACCTCATCTAACTTAACCGGTGCCTCTACTTTAACTTTTTTAGGCTCTTTCTTGCCACTGTCAACTATTTCAGACAAGATGATTGTAACATGACTCATTTTTTTCCTTAAAATAGTAGCTCTACCATGAGCCCTTGGCAACCATCTCTTAAGAACACGTCCTTCATCAACTTTAATTTCCTTGATAATTAAATTATTTCTATCTAAATCATAATTATTAATAGCATTAGCAACCGCTGATTCTAATAATTTTAACATCGGTTTAGCTGATTTTTTATTTAAAAATTTCAATTGATTAGCAGCTTTATTAACATCCAAACCACGGACTAAACCGGAAACCAATCTGGCTTTTCTTGGAGCTACTCTTAAATGTTTTAAACTGGCTCTAACTTCCATATTTTTAATATATTATGATATTAGTTAATTATTTTTTTCCTTGAGATTGGGCTTTTGCCATTTTTCCTCCATGTCCAACAAATTTTTTAGTAATAGAAAACTCTCCCAATTTATGACCAACCATATTTTCTACAATGTAAACTGGAACATGCTGTTTACCGTTGTGGACCCCAATAGTTTTACCAACCATTTCTGGTGTTATTGTACAAGCCCTGTCCCAAACCTTAATAACAGTTTTATCTTCTGGAGACATTGCTTTTATTTTTGCCAATATTCTTTGATTAATGTATGGTCCTTTTTTTAAACTTCTTGCCATAATATTATAATTAAATTATTTTATTTCTTCTTTTTAGAAGGTCTCCTTTTAACAATCAATTTATTAGATCTTCTTTTTTTTCTAGTTTTAACACCTAATGCTGGTTTTCCCCATTTTGTTTTTGGGCCCTTAAGACCAATAGATTGTTTTCCTTCTCCACCACCATGAGGGTGATCATTTGGATTCATAGCAGTACCTCTAACTGTTGGCCTTATTCCTAAAAGTCTTTTTCTACCAGCTGAACCAATTTTAATATGCATTTTATCTGGATTGCTAACCTGTCCAACAGTACAAAGAGACTCCTTTTTGATTAAACGAATTTCTCCTGATGGCATTTTAACTTGAGCATACTTACCTTCAATACCCATGATAGAAACGGCATTTCCGGCGCCTCTAGCAATTTTAGCACCCATACCTGGCTCTATTTCTATATTATGAACGGAAATACCAGCTGGTATAAATTTAAGGGGCATAGCATTGCCTGCTTTTATTTCAACTAATTCTTTAGAGCTAACTATTTTATCACCAACTTTCAAGCCAACTGGAGCTACGATATATCTTTTATCACCATCAAAATAAGAAACTAAAGCAATACGAGAACCTCTATTTGGATCATATTCAATAGTTTTTACAACTGCTGGGATATTAAATTTATCTCTCTTAAAATCAATCAATCTAATATATCTCTTTACACCACCACCACGATGTCTAACTGTAATTTTACCTTGATTATTTCTTCCACTGTTTTTCTTTTTTATTTTCAAAAGTCTCTTTTCAGGAGATACATTACGAGAAATATCTGAAAAATCATCATAAGTAGCATGACGTCTCTTTGGTGTATTTGGTTTTGTTTTTTTTATAGCCATATCCTTAATAAATTATATTATTTTAAACTCCTTCGTAAATTGATATAGAATCACCTTTTTTAAGACTAACTAAGGCTTTTTTAAAATCCTTTCTTTTGCCAGTAACTCTACCTCTATTAACAACTTTCCCCTTAACCTTAATAATATTAACCTTTTCTGGTTTTACACCGTAAACTTCAAAAACGGCCTTGGCTACATCTATTTTATTAGCTGAAGCAGAAACAACAAAAGCATATTGATTTAAAGAAGCAAGATTAGCGGCCTTTTCTGTTATCAAGGGCTTAACTAAAACCCTGTAAGCTACTGAATTTTTAACCCCCTTCTTAGAGGTCTTTTTATCACCTTCATTATAAAGATCTTTCATTGACTTTTCTTCTTTAACCATCTCCTCTTTAACTTTTTTTTCTTTGTTTAAATCAATAACTTCCTTTTCTTGGTTTTCAGAATCATTTGTTTTTTTAGCAGTAAATATTCCCATATTTTTAAAAAAAATTTAATTATTCTTTTGAGTATCTTTCGTTAATTTTTTTAATAGCAGATTCTGAAATTAACAAATTTCTATTTTTTAATAAATCAACAATATTAATATTCTCCAAATTAATCATTTCGACTCCTGACAAATTACGTCCAGAATTAAGAACCTTAACATCTTTACTGTCATTTATAAACAAAATACTTCTTCTTCCCTTTGGATCAAAACCTTTAAAATTCTTTTCAATTTTCTTTAGTGAATCATTAAAAAGTTTAGTTTTAAACTCAGCCATCTCAACCTTATCAACAACCAACAAATTATCATTTTTAACTCTATCAGAAAAAACCATCATCAAAGCTTTTTGCTTCATTTTTTTATTAATCTTTTTAGAAAAATTACGGTCTTTTCTAGGGCCAAAAGTAACTCCACCACCAACCCAGATAGGAGATCTACTAGAACCAGCTCTAGCTCTACCAGTTCCCTTTTGTTTCCATGGTTTCTTACCACCACCGCGAACTTCAGATTTTGTTTTAGTATGAGCTAAAACTTGTCTTTCATTAGCTGTTTGGGCAACCATCGCCTGGTGAACCAAATCATTATTAACCTCCAAAGCAAAAACCTTATCAGAAAGTTTTAATTCTCCTGTTTGTTCACCATTTTGATTATATATATTTACTTTAACAGACATAAGATTTATATCAAATTTATTTTATTAAATATTTAGACTTACTTCTTACTTGAGTCTTCCTCTTTTTTTTCTTCAACTTTTTCTTCTTTTTTTTCTTCAGCTTTTTCTTCAGCTTTTTCTTCAGCTTTTTCTTCAGCTTTTTCTTCAGCTTTTTCTTCAGTCTTGTTTTCTACTTCTTCTGTTTTATTTTCAACAACTTCTTCTTTTGTTTCTTTTACTTTTTCTGTTTTAACATTGTCTTTAACAAGTAATTCACCTTCTCCCTTAATAATAACTAGAGAGTTTGTAGCGCCTGGAACAGCCCCTTTTACAAAAATTATATTATTTTCTAAATCAATATCAACAATTTCCATGTTTTTAGTAGTCACTCTGTCATTGCCCATTCTTCCACCCATTTTAGTTCCTTTAAATACATGAGCTGGACCTTTTGGGCCAACAGAACCAGATGCTCTTAATTGATCTTTGTTACCATGAGTTTTTTTAGAACCAGAAAAACCATGTCTTCTAACAACACCTTGAAACCCCTTTCCTTTTGAAACTCCCGTAACATCAACAATATCACCACTAGCAAAAGTAGAAACATCAATCATTTTTCCAATTTCTATATTTGAATTATCTTCTTTTAACCTGAACTCTCTTAAATATCTAACATCCTCACGACCCAAAGCTTTTTTAACGTGTCCCTTAACTGATTTAGAAATATTTTTAGACTTTCTTTCTCCGTAAGAAATCTGGACAGCTTTATAAGAATCGCTCTTATCATTTTTAATTTGAGTAACAAAACAAGGACCAGCCTGAACAAGAGTACAAGGAATAACTTTATCCCCTTGCCAAATCTGAGTCATTTTCATTTTTTTCCCTAGTATAAATTTCATATATATTAAAAAATTATCTAATAAAATAAAAACTGGTTCTCAACAAAAACCAGTAGCGAAAACTTTATAATTCAAAGTATAAGCTTAAATTTGTTTTTGTTGAAAAAAATACCTCCTCTAAAAATGATTGATAAATCTTTAGGGGACTTTCCTCTTATTTTTAAAAGAAGAGTTTCCGAAAAAATAAACAATCAATTAATTTCAATTTAATTTATTTTAAAAAAATACAAAATAAACAAAACGATAACCACTAACGTGGTATCAGTAACATTCTAATCCATTTTTATTTCTAAGTCAACCCCTGAAGGAAGAGATAAGCTTGTCAAGTCCTCAATAGTCTTAGCTGATGGTTCAATAATATCAATTAATCTTTTATGTGTTCTCATTTCATACTGATCTCTAGCATTCTTATGCACGAAAGTTGAGCGATTAACAGTATATTTCCTTTTTTCAGTAGGAAGTGGAACTGGTCCTGAAACTTGAGCATCAGTTCTAAGAGCTGTCTCAATAATAGTTTTGGACGCTTGATCAATTATTTTGTGATCAAAAGCTTTAATCTTAATGCGAATTTTGCTTTTTGATTCACCGCCCTCTTTCTTGACGTTCTTTTTTTTACTTTCAGCCATATGGATTTACGATTAAATGTGCAACAATTTAAAAGATCTTTTCACTATACTGCACATTTTAATTTTATATTTTATTTTAAATTATAAATTATTTTAAATAAACATTATAAGCCCGTCTTTTTTCAAAAACGGGCCTAAATATTTATTTGATAATTTTAGCTACAACACCAGCTCCAACTGTTCTACCACCTTCACGAATAGCAAATCTTTGCTTTTCTTCAAGAGCGATAGGGGCAATTAATTTAACTTTTAAATTAACTGTATCACCAGGCATAACCATTTCAACTCCTGCTGGCAATTCAATTTCACCAGTTACATCAGTTGTTCTGATGTAGAATTGGGGTTTATAACCCTTGAAAAATGGTTTATGTCTTCCACCTTCATCTTTACCCAAAATATAAACTTCAGCTTCAAATTCTGTATGCGGTGTAACTGTTCCTGGTTTTGTCAAAACCTGACCTCTTTCTACTTCGTCTTTTTTAGTACCTCTTAAAAGTAAACCAGCATTATCACCAGCCTCACCTCTATCCAAAGACTTGTTAAACATCTCTACGCCAGTAATTGTTGTCTTTTTTGTTTCCATTAAACCAACAATCTCAACTTCATCACCAACATTAACAACACCTCTTTCAATTCTTCCAGTTACCACAGTTCCTCTTCCTTCAATTGAGAAAATATCCTCAATAGGCATTAAGAATGGTTTGTCCAAATCTCTCTCTGGAGTTGGAATATAGTCATCTAAAGCTTTAAGTAAATCTGCTATTGGTTGCGCATCTGGACCTGTTGGATTCTCTAAAGCCTTCAAAGCACTACCTCTGATAATTGGAGTTGTGTCTCCAGGGAACTCGTATTTCTTTAATAAATCTTTAATTTCTTCTTCAACTAAATCAATTAACTCTTTATCCTCTACCATGTCACATTTATTTAAAAATACAACGATGTAAGGAACACCAACCTGACGAGCCAACAAGATGTGCTCTCTAGTTTGAGGCATAGGACCATCAGTAGCTGAAACCACTAAGATAGCACCATCCATTTGAGCGGCACCAGTGATCATGTTTTTAACATAATCAGCGTGACCAGGACAATCAACGTGAGCATAGTGTCTACCCTCTGTTTCATACTCTTGATGAGAGGTAGCGATTGTAATACCTCTCTGTTTTTCTTCAGGGGCATTATCAATCTCGTCAACTCCTCTTTGAGTTGCTTTCATACCCTGAGCATTGGCTACTGTTAAGATAGCCGCTGTCAAAGTTGTTTTCCCATGATCAACGTGACCAACCGTTCCAACGTTGACATGAGGCTTACTTCGTTCAAATTTGTCTGCCATTTTTTTTGAAAACACGACCTCCTTTCGGAGTTACTTGCCTCAAAGGCAACCAGCCGTTTACATTAATTATTAATAAATTTATTTTTACAAACAAGCAAAAATAGCTAAAAAAATTAACTATTTTAATTTGTTTTATTTAATTTAGTTTTCAGCCTCTTCTCTAATTTGCGGCGGAATCTTCCAATTACTTGAACTTTTTCCATTTCCATTAACAACATTTTCATCTCCCTTGATATTATCAATATTTTTTTTCTCTGTCAAGCCTTTTTTTTGATCAATATTAATTAAACTTTCGTACTGATCAAGACCCATTAAAACAAAAGAGTCTTCGGGCTCGCTATTATCAAAAACAATAATACGATCTCCAGTTTTTTTTGATAAATTTATAACTTGCTTTAATTGTTTAGACATAAAACTAATTTTTAATTATAACTAAGTATTATAATTAAAAAATAAATTATGTCAACAAAAATTAGTTTGGATAATAACAAGTATTGCCCATTTCATATAAAAAGTTTATTTCATCTAAAGACAATTCTCTATTAAAAAACATAACTTCGTCAATTGGTCCCAAAAAATAATAACCGTCCAATCTTCTTCCTATAAAATCAATTAATATATTACTTGAATTCGCTCCAGAATAAGAAGTCCCAATCTTAACGCCGTTAATATAAAAATCAAAATTGTAACTATCTACTTTTATAATAACCAGATGAACAAATCCATTTAATTTTGACCAACTAATTCCAGTATAACCTGCCCCACCTTGAAAAGCTAAAAATTCTGTTCCACTATAACGAATACCAACGGTACGAGAAGAATCACCTATAAAATATCTAGTAGTAGAAATATTATTAAAATCAATCCAAAGAGAAAGACTTGTGCCAACAGAAAACTCTATTGGAGAATTTAAGCTTATGTAATTATTAGAACCATTAAAACTAAAAGCTTGCCCAAGCTTACCCTCGACATAAGCAGGCCCAGTAAAAACACCATTATAATTTCCTAAATAATCATTAACATTCCCATCTGCTTTTAAATAAGCTGAAACACCGAAGGGACAACAGGGTTGATTTATTGTACTTTCATTAACTACACAATTATAACCGGAACTTAAATTATCTAAGTCACCCTCTAACTGAAAAGAAATTGAATATTTTCTATAATCCTGATCATAATTATAAAAAATATTATCAGGAATTTTATCGTAAAAAACAACGCCCGAGGGACCAACCAATTGTTCTCCCGAATTAAAATTTTCATTATCAGGGTAATCACCCTCCACCATCTTGTAAGACTCTAAAGCTAGTCTTAATTCTGAAATATTGCTTAAAACCTTTTTATCTCTAGCCGATCTCTTAATAACACTAACCGAAGCAATAGCTACGGTGGTTACTAATGAAATTATTAAAATAACAACCATTAGTTCTGTAAAAGTAAAGGCTAGTAGCAGATTTTTTTTATTTTTTTTAAAAGCAATCATAAATATTTATAAATTTATAAATTATAATTATAAAACACTATTTACCCACATAGGACAAGACGTCGGACAATCAGGCAATAAAGAAGCATTGTTTTTATTAATAGAAGAATCTAAGACTGCACATCCAAGTCCGTCATCCATTATCCATCGAACAACTAAATCACTGCTCGATATTTTTCCCCCTTCATATAAAGAAACTATTTCTTCAGGATTTAAAACCCTTCTATAAATTCTAGCATCATAAATATAGCCCTTAAAATAATTAGGAATACCAACAGTATATGTGCCTCGATAACCAGAAGTTATTGGTCTATTTATTGCATTAACTAAATTAATAGTATAAGTTCCCTCATTTACCTTAACACCATTTAAATAAGCAAAAAATTTTTTACTAGAAAAATTATGCACAATAGTAGCCAAATACCACTGGTTTCTAGGAACATAAGAATCAAAGCTAACACAAAAAGCAGTACTATCTCCATAGGTACAGACCCTATTGGCATAAAGATGAAAACCATAAAGATATTGCTGTCCAACACCTACAACTGTTTGCCAATTCATTAAATCTTGATTATCGACATATATCCAGGCGCTAGCCGAATAATCACCAGAATTAATATTAAAATCAACGTTTTGACTGGAAGATAAATAATCATCGACTCCATCAAATTTAAGATAATTACTGCTTAGATCAGGTATAATGTCTTTGTTTGTAATCCCTTCAGGTGTTGCCAGATTTAAACCTTCACTCAATTGATCTGAATTATTTTCTAATTCAAATTCTAGTTCATAATAATTTTCTCCAAATAATAAATATGAAAAATCACCCGGTATTTCATTTAAAAAAACCAAATCAGAAGAGCTTCCAATTAATTGATCACCCAAATTTAATTGTTCCGGATATTCCCCTTCAACGTTTTTATAGTTTTCTAAAGCAATTTGAATTTGATTAACATCATTGATTTTTTTTAAGTCCCTACCCTTACTCCTGGAATTAGAAAGAGAAATCATCACTAAAGTAGAAATTAAGGCAACAATTAAAACAGCAACTAAAATCTCAACAAAGGTAAAAGCTTTTTTGTTTTTTCTAAATAAAATTTTTATATAACTATCTAATTGTTTCATACAACCTAATAATCTCTTCATAACTTAATGCTCTATTATAAAAACGAAGACTATCCACTAACCCCTTGTGTGGATAGTTTTGTAGATCGTATTGCCCAACATAAAATTGATTATTCCAGCTAGGAGTAGCTGTGGGAACATCGCTGTTGTCATGACGATCATTTATATACCAATTTTCATTAACTCCATCCCAAACATAAGAAATCATAAACCACTCTTCATTAGGCAAATATTCATTAGAAAAAAAATTTCCACCAAATTGTGTAAGAAGACGACCAGCGCTAGAAACCAAAAGCCTTCTAGTACCAGCATACCCACAAATTGTTCTATAAATACGTGGAGGATTTGAATAAAAATAAACCACTGAAACAATAGAAAATGGACCAGAAGCTATTCCGAGATTTGGCATTAAGGCATAGGTAGTTGTCGCTCCATCAAATTCAAGTGCCTGACCAATCAAACCAGAAACAAAATTGGCACCATTAACTTCTAGACCATTAAATCCATTACCAGATAAATCATCTAGGTTGCCATCAAACTCCCAATAAGCCAAAAGATTATTTTTTACCTCACAAGGAACATTCAAAATTCCATTCGGACCAGCACATTTTAAGCCTTCGTCAAAATTATTATTATTATTTTCTAAACAAAAATTTATCTGATAAGATTCTCCTCCCTCTAAATTTTCATAATAATAAGAATCATACAAACAAGAATTTAAAGAATAGCCTTGATTACTGGGAATAGAATTCATAAAAACAAGCGAAGAAGAACCAACCAACGATTCTTCTGGAATTAATTGTTCTGGGTATCGTCCTTCAACATTTTTATAATTTTCTAAAGCAACTTGAATTTGATTAACATCATTAATTCTTTTTAAATCTCTGCCCTTACTCCTGGAGTTAGAAAGAGAAATCATCACTAAAGTAGAAATTAAGGCAACAATTAAAACAGCAACTAAAATCTCAACAAAGGTAAAAGCTTTTTTATTTCTTATAAACAAAAAATTATTCATACCAAAATTATAGCAAAAAAATATATATTTTAAAAACAAAAAACGGAGCTTTATTAAGCTCCGTTTTTTTATCTATAAAAAACTATTTACCACTTTTTTCTTTAATTTGTTCTAAAATATTTCTTGGAACTTCATTATAATGAGAAAATTCCATTGAATAATTAGCTCTGCCTTGACTCATTGACCTCAAAGATGTGGCATAGCCAAACATTTCTGCCAATGGAACTTTAGCTAAAATAACTTTAGCATTACCTCTGTCAGTCATTTCTTCAATTTGACCTCTTTTAGCATTTAAATCCCCAATAATATTGCCCATATATTCCTCTGGAGTAGTAACTTCAACTTTCATAACTGGCTCAAGTAAAACCGGACTAGCTTTTTGACAAGCATCTTTAAAAGCAAAAATAGCTGCCATTTTAAAAGCTATTTCAGAAGAGTCAACCTCATGATAAGAACCATCATAAACAGTTACCTTAACATCAACCATTGGATAGCCAGCTAAAACACCACTTCCCATTGCCTCTTTAACACCCTTCTCAATAGCAGGAATATATTCTCTTGGAATAGCTCCTCCCTTAACTTCATCAACAAATTCATAAGTTTTACCACCTTCATTAACTTGTGGCTCCAGTCTCAAATAACAATGACCATATTGACCACGACCACCAGATTGTTTGGCATATTTATGTTCAGCCTCAGCTTTTTGCTTAATGGTTTCACGATAAGATACTTGAGGATTACCAACATTAGCTTCAACACCGAACTCTCTCTTCATGCGATCAACGATAATATCTAAATGAAGTTCACCCATACCAGAAATCAAAACTTGTCCACTTTCTTCATCACTTTCTACTCTAAAAGTTGGATCTTCTTCGGCTAATCTGCTTAAAGCAATGCCCATTTTTTCTTGGTCAGCCTTAGTTTTTGGTTCAACAGCAATCTTAATAACTGGTTCAGGAAAAATAATAGATTCAAGCAATAAAGGATTCTTTTCATCACACAAAGTATTACCAGTTGTAGTATCTTTTAAACCAATAACAGCTGCAATATCTCCAGCTTTTATTTCCTTGATCTCCTCTCTATGATTAGCATGCATACGAACCAAGCGTCCAATTCTTTCTTTGTTTCCAGTAGAAGAATTAATTATATATGAACCGGAACTCAAAACACCACTATAAACCCTTACAAAACAAAGTTTTCCTACAAAAGGATCAGTCGCTATTTTAAAAGCTAATCCAATAAAAGGATCTTTTTCGTCTGGCTTAACAACCACTTTCTTGTTTTCATCATCAACATCTGTAGCTTCTATTTCTGGAACATCAAGAGGTGATGGTAAATAATCACAAACAGCATCAAGAGCTTTTTGAACTCCAACATTCTGTAAAGCTGTTCCACAAAAAACAGGATATATTCCATTTGAAATAACACCCTTTCTTAAGGCTGGTTTTAATTCTTCAATAGATATCTGCTCACCACCTAAATATTTTTCAGTTAAACTATCATCAAACTCAACAATTCTTTCAACTAACTCACTGTGATATTTGTCAACTTTTTCTTGCATGTCAGTTGGAATTTCAATTTCAGTTATATTCACACCAAAATTTCCTTCAAACTTATAAGCTTTTTTTTCTAACACATCAATAACACCAGAAAAAGTACCTTCAGATCCAATTGGCAATTGATAAGCAACAGCCTTAGGATTTAATCTTTTTTTAATGGAATCTAAACTCATGTAAAAATCAGCTCCTGTTTTATCCATTTTATTAACAAAACAAAGTCTAGGAACATTATATTTGTCTGCTTGACGCCAAACAGTTTCTGATTGAGGTTCAACACCCTGAGATCCATCAAAGACAGCAATAGCGCCATCTAAAACACGAAGAGATCTTTCTACTTCAACCGTAAAATCAACGTGACCCGGAGTATCAATTATATTAATTTTATTGTCTTTCCAAAAACAAGTTGTAGCAGCTGAAGTTATAGTAATACCTCTTTCTTTTTCCTGCTCCATCCAATCCATATCAGCGGCACCATCATGAGTTTCACCAATCTTATGTTTTTTTCCAGTATAAAAAAGAACTCTTTCGGTAAAAGTTGTTTTTCCAGCATCAATATGGGCCATGATGCCAATGTTTCTAAATTTATCTAGAGTATAATCTTGCGACATATATTAGTTAAAGAGTTTTAAGAGTTTTAAGACTTTCAAGACTCTTAGGATACTTATTTTAATTTTTATATATATTTTATATTTTTTTATTTCTTCTTAAAACCTCATATTTTAAGTGAAATTTTTAGAAAAAAATTAAGAAAGAATTGCGATTAAAATTTTATATTTTGAGCAAAATTTGAGGAAAAGACGAGAAGCGAAGTAAGTCGTATTTATAATACGATGAACGAGCCTCGCAGTCTTTGACAAAAAAGTTTGCCAAAATATATAATTTTATTATCTTGAGAAATGAGCAAAAGCCTTATTAGCCTCAGCCATCTTATGAACAGTTTCTCTTTTTCTAACAGATGCACCTTCACCATTAGAAGCATCTAAAATTTCAGCAGCTAATTTTTCAGCCATAGATTTTCCTTTTCTATCTTTAGCAGCTGAAATAATCCAATTACAACCTAAATAAAATCTTCTTTCGCCTCTCACTTGAAAAGGAACTTGATAGTTAGCACCACCAACCCTTTTACCTCTAACTTCAAGCAATGGAGAAACCTTTTTTAAGGCTTTATTAAAGATATGTCTTGGATCATGTTTAGTTTCTTGACGAATAATATCAAAAGCATCATAAGTTATTTTTTGAGCTACAGATCTTTTTCCGTCAACCATGATATAATTTATAAATTTGGCAATATTTTTATCACCATACTTTAAATCATTTTCAATTTTTCTTTTTGGAGCTTGTTTACCTCTCATAATTTTAAAATTACCAGCTATAGCAATTTTTATTAATTTATATCAATTTTATATTAATTAAATTTTAAGCCTTTGGTTTTTTAGCGCCATAGCAGCTTCTTCCCTGCCTTCGAGCCTCAACACCTTGAGCATCATAAACACCACGAACAACTTTATATCTAACACCTGGTAAATCTTTTGTTTTTCCACCCTTAACTAAAACAATTGAATGTTCTTGTAGGTTATGACCCATACCAGGGATATAAGCAGTAACTTCCATTCCATTAGATAAACGAACACGAGCAATTTTACGTAAAGCTGAGTTTGGTTTCTTTGGAGTCATGGTAGTAACTTTAAGACAAACACCTTGCTTAAAAGGTGAACCACTTTTTGTAACTTTTTTCTTACGATGTAAAGAATCTAGGCTAGTACGTAATGCTAAATTCTTTTTTCTTTTGCTGGAAGGTTTTCTTCCCTTTCTAACTAACTGATTAATAGTTGGCATAAAAATTATTTAAAATTTTATTAATTTATACTATTTTTATATTATCTATACAAATACAAACAAAAACACAAACAACACAATTCTGGAATGTGTATAAAGAATTTAGCAAAGAAAAGATAATAAGTCAAGAATACCAGTTATTCTTTAATACATCTAATGTAGCGACCGTAAATAGAATCAATAGGAACAGTACTTGAAGTAGAAATTATTGAACCACCTGTATTATAGATATAATACAAACTTGTCCCAAGATCATCAACAGTCCTAGTCCAAAGCCAAAAACCACCTCCAAAATAGGGCCACTGAGTTGAATATTTATGACCACCAGGAAGTAAAGAAAAACCAAGATCATCAGTTCCATAAAAAGTGTCAGAAGCCCAATATGGATGTTCTGAGGTTGTACATTCTCCTCCTAAGGGAGAATTAACCTGACGACATGACCTAAGATTATAGATATTATAAGCTCCAATATTACTCATTAAAGAAATAAAATCATCTCTAGTTGGCACCATCCAACCCTCAGGACAAACTCCTCTAGGGTCAGTTATGGTGTGAGATGAATAAACATAACCATAAAGATTTCCATAGGTAGAAAGAAAATCATATAAAGGATAATTCGTTCCACTCCAACTTCCACTAACTCTAGGGATAGAATCTCCGTTTTTAAACTTGTCAGATATTAAATTCTCTTTAAACCAACATTGTTCACCAATAGCAACAGTTGGATAATTATAACCATTATAAGAAACTGAACTTAAGCCCAAACAAGGGTCTGTGGTTGTAAAAGATAAAACATTACCATAACCTACTCCGACCTCATTAACAGCATAAGCTCTAATGTAATAAGTTTTACCTGGTTCAAGGCCATAGAAAACATCAGAGACAAAAGAGGTAGAACTTAAAGTTGAATGTGAAAACTTTGAATTTCCATCGTCAATCAAGGGATTACTGTTTTCACTCCAAACAACGCCACCAGAATGAACAATAGAACCGCCATCATTAGTTATAGTTCCTCCAGAAAAAGCTCTAGTTGCCGAAATATTGTTAACAGGACTAGTGGTAACAATCGGAACAGTTTTAGGAAAAAGATCTGTTTTTTTAATACATCTAACATAGCGACCGTAAATAGAATCAATAGGAACAGTACTTGAAGTAGAAATTGTTGGGCCACCTGTATTATATATATAGTATAAACTAGGTCCAGTACTATTAGCGGTCGATGTCCAAAGCCAAAAACCACTTCCAAAATAAGGCCACTGTGTTGAATATTTGTGACCACCAGGAAGTAAAGAAAAACCAAGGTCATCAGTTCCATAAACAGTATCAGAAGCCCAATAAGGATGCTCTGAAGTTGTACATTCACCTCCTAAAGGAGAATTAGCCTGGCGACAAGATCTTAAGTTGTAGACATTATAAGCTCCAATATTGTTTATTAAAGAAATAAAATCATCTCTAGTTGGCACCATCCAGCCCTCAGGACAAACTCCTCTAGGATCAGTTATAGTATGAGATGAATAAACATAACCATAAAGGTTTCCATAAGTAGAAAAAAAATCATAGACCGGATAATAAGAAGAGTTGCTATGATAAGAAATCCACGAGGATATAGTTGATCCCCAACTTCCAGTTACCCGAGGAATACTATCTCCATTTTTGAACTTGTCAGTTATTAAGTTTTCTTTAAACCAACATTGATCACCGATAGCAACTGTAGGATAAGTGTGATCGTTATAAGAGACATCTTGACCGCATTCAAAAGTATCTACTACACAAGAACCACTTTGACAAATATAACCAGCTTGACAGTCTGGATAACAAACATTAGAAACGGGATTATCTTCACCACCCACTGAGCCTCCCGAACAATCGTAATCCAATATTCCTCCAGGAGTAGCACATTTTGGTCCCTCTGATAAACTAGAAAATCACTACCTAAACAGAAAGAGATAGAATAAGAAGAATAATCATCGTCAACTTGATAATAGAAAGTATTTTGACTAGCATCACAAACACCGTCAGCTGGATAAGGAGCAGAAGGAATATCAATCATTAACATTTCTCCACTAGATGTAATTAAAGTGCCACTATTCCATTCTTCTACAGTAGGATAACGGCCTTGTTCATTAAAGAATAGTTCTAGGGCAGTTTGGGTTTGTTTAACGTCAGCTACACGTTTAGAATCACGAGCACGAGAACGAGCTTGTTGAAGGGCTACAACAGCTAGAGTAGCCAATATGCCAATAATAGCTATTACTACTAGAAGTTCTACTAAGGTGAAGGCTTTTTTGTTTTTTTGAAAATAATTTTTAAACATTTATAAAATTTATAATAAAACTGCTTTAATTCTCCTAACACCAGAACTAGAGCTTTCCTCTTTTTGTATTTTAAATACGCCTAAATTCTCTAGACTTTCAACATGAGGACCGCCACAAATTTCTTTAGAAAAATCACCCACAGAATAAACTTTTACTCTTTCACCATACTTAGATTCAAAAACTCCAGTAGCCCCCATTTGTTTGGCTTCATCCAATGTCATTTCACTGCAATTAACTTCTAATCCTTTTTGAATATTATTATTTACCAAATCTTCTACTTGTTTTTTTTGTTCATCAGTCATTTTTTCAGGATGAGAAAAATCGAAACGAAGTCTTTCGGCAGTAATATTACTTCCCCGCTGTGATACATGATCACCTAAAACTCGACGAAGAGCCTCTAACAATAAATGAGCCGCAGTATGAAGCTTAGTAGTTTCCTCGCTTTGATCAGCCAGACCTCCCTTAAACTTTCCAGCACTAGCAGTTTTGGATAATTCTTGATGTTTATTTAATGCCTGACTATATTCATCTAAAAAATTATCTGATTTAGAAATATTTTTTTCCTCTATAATTTCTAAAGTCATTTCTAGCGGATAACCATGACTTTGAAATAAATTAAAAGCAATTTCTCCGTCTATTTTTTCACCCTTTTCAACTAAGTTATTCAAAACTCTCTCTCCTTTTTCTATGGTTCTGTTAAATTTTTCCTCTTCTTCGCTTAAAGCTTTTAAAATAAAGTCACTATTTTTATTTAATTCACTATAAGAATCTTTATAAAATTCAATAATTATTTGACTTAATTCTGAAGTAAGATTTTTTTCTTCAATTTTTAATTGCTTCAAATAGCGCACCGCTCTTCTAATAAGACGCCTAATGATATAACCCTGATCAGTGTTAGACGGACTAAGACCCTTATCATCACCTAATAAAAAAGTAGCACTTTTAATATGATCAGCTATAACTTCAAAAGCTTTTTTATTATCTTCATATTTTAAACCAGAAGACTTTTCTAATTTATCTACAATAGGTTTAAGTGAATCAATTTCAAAAACATTGTTTAAATTATTTTTAATCATCACAATTCTTTCTAGCCCTCCACCGAAATCAACATTTTTATTTTCCAATTCTTTCCAACCATCAACTGTTTTCTGATATTGCATAAAAACCGAATTACCAATTTCAATAAATCTTCCACAATCACAGTTCAAATGACAATGTTCGCCAAATCTTGGATCATGTTCTTTGCCAGTATCATAAAAGGTTTCACTATCTGGACCACCAAGCTCTCCGACAGCATCACCTCTTTGCCACCAATTCTTGTCTCGGTAAGCAAAAATTCTTTGTTTAGAAAAATCGAGTTCTAATCCTGATCCTTTGTCACCCTTAGTTAGAGTTTCTGGACCTTCTTCGACTTCTAATCCGTATTTTTTGTAAATATTTTTTAAAATTTTTATAGATTCTTCATCTTTGACAATATTTTGACCATCGCCAGCATAAACTGTTTGATAAATTTTATTTATATCAAGACCAAGTTCTTCTATCATAAATTCAAACCACCAATTTAACTGCTCTTCCTTGAAATAATCACCCAAACTCCAATTACCAAGCATTTCAAAAAAAGTATTGTGACGACCATCACCAACTTCATCAATATCTTCGGAACGAAAACATTTTTGACTATTCACCAAACAAACTCCAGCGGGATGTTTTTCACCCAAAAAATATGGCACTAAAGGAAACATTCCGGAATTAGTAAATAAAAGACTAGAATCATTTTCAGGAACAAGTGACGATGATGATATCAAACTATGTTGTTTTTTTTGAAAAAATTCAAAATACTTTTGTCTAATTTCACTAGTTGTCATATATATTGTTTATATTATTTTTTATACTTTAATTATTATACTATAATTTTTGTAAAATTGGCAATAAAAAAAGACCCCAGCTTTCGCTGGGGTGACAAAAAATGAGGTGTTTATTTCAAAATATTAACCTCTGCCTCTAAAATTATACCAAACTTATCAAAAACATTTTTCTTCACCAAATCTACCAAAAACAAAACATCTTTTTGACTGGCACTGCCATGATTTACTATTATTAGTGCCTGGTTTTCATAAACACCAGCATCGCCATGACGATAGCCCTTCATACCCGCTTGCTCTATTAACCAGCCAGCTGGAATTTTTACCCCCTTCTCATCTGAAAAACTTTTAATATCTGAAAATTTTTCTTTTAAATTTTTAAACTCACTTTCACTAATAACTGGATTTTTGAAAAATGAACCAGCGTTAGGAAGTGTTCCTGGGTTAGGTAATTTTAAATTTCTAATTTCTTGAATTACTTCAGCTATGTCTTTTAATTTAGGGTTTTCCACTCCCTTCTCGGCTAATCTATTTTTTATATCACCATATTCTAAATTAAACTTTTCTTTTTTACTCAATTTTAACTCTATCCACAAAACAAAATATTTATTTTTTAATTTGTTTTTAAAAATACTATCACGATAAGCAAACTGACAATCTTTCAAATTAAAATATCTTTTCTCTCCCGTTTTTAAATCAATAGCGCATAAATTATAAAAAACATCTTTCAGTTCTACTCCATAAGCTCCAATATTTTGAACCGGAGCTGCCCCAACTGTCCCGAAAATATAAAACATATTTTCTATGCCATAATAATTATGCAATATACTGAAATTAACCATCTTCGACCAAGTCTCACCACTATATGATTTAATAATAGCAGAATATTCATTTTCACCCACAATTTCCATCCCCTTTATTTCGTTTTTAATAACCAAACCATCAAAACCTTTGTCAGAAAATAAAATATTTGAACCTCCACCTAAAATAAATATCTTTTTAGATCTTCTCTTGGCCCATTTAATAGCTACCATAAAATCATCTTCACTTTTTACAACTACAAAATATTTAGCTAAACCACCAATTCTAAAAGTAGAATAATCAGCTAGTTTTACATTTTTTTTTATCTCTAATTCCATATATTAAATATCTTTAGAAGATATATTAAGTAATTTATAAGCTACTCGAAAAATATCACCAGCACCCAAAAGCAAAATAACTTTATCCTTGCTAGCTATTTTTCTCAAATCTTTTTCAATATCAGAAAAATTTTTAAAATATTTTAATTCTTGCTTTTTATTATTTTTCAAATTATATTGCCCTATTTTTTTCATTAAATCAAGGCTGGAAAGTTTTTGAGACTTTTCTCGAGCTGAAGTATAAATCTCCATTAAATATAAACTATCAGTTAATTCAAAGCTTTTAACAAAATCATCGAATAAAGCCTTAGTTCGACTTACGGTGTGCGGATGAAAAACAGTAATTATTTTTTTATCTCCATATCTTTGTTTAACTGCCTGAAGACATGCTTTTACTTCAGTTGGATGATGTCCATAATCATCTATAATAACCGACCCCCTATAAACACCCAAGACATCGAAGCGACGAGAAGCCCCAGTAAACAAAAACAAATTTTTTCTAATTTTTTCCAAATCAACTCTCAATTCTAGACAAGAAGAAATTACAGCCAAAGCATTAGAAATATTATGTTCACCCATTAACTTGATTTTAAACTTACCCAAACTTTTATTATTTTTATACAAAATAAAACTTTGTCCGTACTTTTCAGTCTTTATATTCTCTGCCCTATATAAATACTTATAATTCAACTTACTCAAATCTTTTATATTAACCATGTCAGAAATAGTATAAAAAATATTTTTACCTTGATTAAATTTACTGATTTTTAAACATTGCTTGTCTTTAATATTGGTTACTAAAAAACCAGACTTGGGAACTTTTTTAACAAAGTCAGAAAAAACTTTAAAATAAGCTTTTTCATCTTTAAAGTAATCTGGATGATCAAAATCAATATTATTTAAAACAACCATTTGTGGATTAAAATATTGCAATTTGTTTTGATATTCATCAGATTCTAGAATAAAATACTTTGATTTTCCCATCAAAGAACTTCCATTAAATTGCCTAACATAAGAACCACTTAAAACGTTAGGCTCAACCTTTGATTTAAATAAAACATAACCCAACCAAGAAGTAACCGTTGTTTTTCCATGACTCCCACAAACAGAAATACCAAAATACTGATTAAATAAATATCCCACCGCCTCAGCATAAGTTATTATTTTTACCCCTCTCTTATTTAAATGCTTAAGCTCTATATTTTTATCAATATTAAAAGCTGAAGAACGGATAACCAAATCAATTTTTTCCGGAAAATTTTCCAAAGAAAATCCGTGCTTAACTTTTATTTTAGAGTTAGCTAAAGTTTTATTAGTTTGAAACTCTTCTTCAACGTCCGAGCCAGAAACACTAAAGCCCTTAAAAACCAAAAACTGAGCCAACATTGCCATGCCAACCCCTTTAATCCCAACCATATAAACATTGTCTTTTTTATTTAAAATCATAAATATTATAAAATTATTATAACATATTTAAATAAATAAAAAAGTGGAATCAATGACTCCACTTAAATTAAAAGATTCTTCCAAGACAAAAAGGTCTTGCTTCTTTTAAAAAATTATCGCTTTCTTGACCTTCGAAATAATCCCAATCAACCTTAGGATGTTCGCCTCTGTAGATGTGAATAATGGGTGAATCTTTAACGGTTTTAAAAAATGAGTTAAGAGCTTTAACATAATGTCTAGTCAAGATGTCACTATGAAAACACAAAGCTAATGACTCCGACAAAGTCAAAAATTTTTCAGAATCAACCGACTCCTTAGAGCTAGCAAAACCTTCATTTACACCCCAGACATAGTAAGGCGTTTGAGGTGTCGCTATTAAATCCACAACATCATCACAATTAAAATATGAATAACCCTTGTTATTGTTGAACTGTAAAAACTGAACTTGATTTAAAATCCCTATAATACTAAAAGGAATAACTGGAACAAACCACACACCAGACAATAATCCTTTATCATCAAGCTCTTTAATCTTAGAAACAACATTATCTCTGAGCTCCATTAAAGAAAGCAAAGGGTCAGTCATAACAAAAGCCGGAACATCCAAAGAGGCTAATTTATTTATTTGAAAATCAAACAACTCAATTGCCTGTTTAACAATTTTTTTTCTCCTCTTCATGATTTATTTTTTTTAAAGGTGCGAATTATTTTAATTTAAT
Source organism: uncultured Gammaproteobacteria bacterium (assembly GCA_964572055.1). Lineage (GTDB taxonomy): Bacteria > Patescibacteriota > Patescibacteriia > Patescibacteriales > UBA12465. The sequence continues at coordinate 34,217 of CAZNDY010000002.1, read as the reverse complement.
TTAATCTTTCTTATTCTTAAAACTTTCAAACGCTTTTAATATTTCAACCGGAGTAACAAAAACTATTGTATTTGATTGATCAGACGATATATCATTTATTGACTGCAATGTTCTTAAATGTAAGGCACCATCAGAAGATGATAATATCTTGGCAGCATTAGACAAATTCTCAGCAGCCGCCAACTCTCCTTGAGCATTAATAATAACAGCCCTTTTTTCCCTTTCAGCCTCAGCCTGTTTAGCAATAGTTCTTTCCATTGACTCTGGCAATATTATATCTTTTAATTCAACGTTATTAACCTTTAAGCCCCAGGCATCAGTTTCTTTGTCGACAATTTCTCTAATTCTTTCAGCAATTTTATCACGACTAGTTAAAAGCTCGTCAAGACTTGTTTCTCCGACAATGTTTCTCATGGTTGTTTGAGCATATTGAGAGACAGCATAATAAAAATTTTCAACCTCAATAATAGCCTTAGAAGCATCAGATATTTTATAATATAAAACAGCATTAACTGTTACTGGCACATTGTCCCTAGTAATAGCCCTTTGATCTGGCACGTCAACAGCTTTAACTCTAATATCAACCTTCTTATAAGTTTGAAAAATTGGCCACAAAAACTTCCAACCTGGATTCATAACACTAGAAAAACGACCCATTGTAAATTTAACACCTCTTTCGTATTGATTTATTTGTTTTAAAGACGATAAGAAAAAAATAAAAACAAAAACCAAAAGAACAATAAAAAAATCCATATATTTAAATTTAAGAATAAAAAATAAATCTATCCTTAATATATTAACACAAAAAAATAAAAAAATAAATATAAATTTTAATTGACAAAAAAGGCTTTTTTTAGTAAAATTTACTAAAGCATTAAAAGAAAAAAAATGAATATTGACTTAGAAATAGAAAAAAGGATAGAGGAAATAAAAACCATCTATCAAGAATACACCAATCAAATAAAAAAACTTAAACTCAGACAAGAAAAAATTGTTTTAGATTTTATCAAAGAAAAAGAAAAAGAACACCTAGACAAAATAAGACTAAATATTAAAAATAACTTTTAATAAATATGAAAAAAGAGCAAATAGAAAAAGAAAATTTAGATATAGAAGAAATAAATCCACTGGAAAAAAATATTGCAGAAAAAATTAATATTGTCGAAAAAGCAAAATTAATAATAAACGAAACTAAAGAAAAAATAAACAAACAAAAAGAAGAAAATAAAACTTCTTATGAAAAATTACAAAATGATTTAAAAAATTTTTTAATTGCCATCGAAGGAACAAGTGGTGTTTACAAAAAAGATAAACATGATTTATTAGACAATCAAAAGGCTATTACTGTAATAAAAGAAATAGATAAAATTCAAGAAGAGATAATGTCGCTAGTAAATGATTTAGAGTTAAAAATAAACAACAAAGAAAAAGAAATAGACCAACATCCTAGCCCAGAAAAAATAAAATCAAGACTAGAAATAAGGGACTCCGACCAAGAAGAACAAGAAAGATTTATTGAAAGAATTCCTGGTCATCAAAAAGAAGCTCTTAAAGTTTGTTCTAGAATTTTTAATAAATGCCAATATCCTTGGTATTTAACCGGATCGATAGCTTTTTTAATAAATGCCACTGAAAGTAAAAAACAACCAGACGATATTGATATTATTTTTCACGAAAAAGATTTCGAAAAAATGTCACAAGAATTTAAATCTTTAGGGTTTGAAACTGGGATAGCACCTAATACTGGATGTCCTTTTATAAAGGGAAAAATTGAAACAAAAAATGAAAAAGGAGAGATTAGAGAAATTGAAGTTGAAGCTTTTGGACAAAAAACAGAAGAACCAAATGGCTTAATAAATCCAGGCGCTAAAGATACTAAATATCAAATAATTAAAAATAAAATATCTGAAAACGAACAAGAAAACTTTAACATCCTAGACAAATCTGGTCAGGTAGAACTGTATTTCAAGAGCTTAATTAATGAAATTAAAGGTTTTAACTTCGACTCTTTCTTGAATGAAAAAGATGATCAAAAAAACGAAAACAAATCTAAAAAATTTATTAATAGAATAGCTAATTTATTTGAATTAAGTGGAAATAACAAATTAGAAATAATTAGAAAAACAAGGGAGCTTTGTCAAAATGAAGAAGAGTTACTATTATTAAGAAATTTTATTGATATTAGTAAAAAATTTAAAGAAGAAAAACATAACGGAAAAGGATTAGAAAATGTTTATAACGATGGACACTTGCAAATAGCTGTAGAGAATCTTAAAAAAGAAATTGGACGCGAACAAGAATTGCTTAAGAATAGCTATTTAGAAATATCAAATGAAATGAAAAAAATAAATGATATGAGTCAAGAAGAAAAAGCAAATCTAATAGGCAAAATTGATCAAGAAATCTATTCCAAAAAAGATATGATTGATAATTTTTTAAAAAATCACAAAGAAATAAATAACGAAAACGAAGAAAATAAAGACTTGCCAATCTATATTTTCATAAGTAAATTTAAGGAAAATTTTATAAACCCTTTTTGTGAAAAAATGCTTAATTTTAAAAAAGAATTAATTTAAAAATATGGAGGAATTAAAAATGGAAAAAATTTTTTCACCAGAAGAAATAAATGAACTGAACAAAAAAACAGATCCAAAGGATCTGGAAGAATTTTTTTTCGAAATCTTTGTTAAAAAAGGAGACAATCAAGAAGAGGCTAGAAAAATGGCTCAAGAGTGGGCACAAGAAATGACTAGCAACAAAATTGATTAGAAAAAAGACTTAACAATGGCAATCATTTCTTGATTGCCATTTTTTATTACATCTGAAACATTTTTAGACAACTTTTCCCTTAAAAAATTGTTAGATAAAATTTCTTTTATTGTCTTGATTAATAAAGCCGAGTCAAGATTTTTTTCCTCCAAAATCATAGCAGCTTCCTTATTTTTAAACTCCCAAGCGTTAAACTCTTGATGAGAATTAGGCATAGGAATAAGTATTGAAGGTTTTTTTAAAAAAGAAATTTCAGTCAAAGTAGATAGACCACATCTAGAAACAAGTAAATCAGAAACCTTCATTAACTCAATTAAGTCTTGATGTTTTAAAAATTCAAATCTAAAATAATTTTTTATGTTTTCTTCTATTTTAGATCCCCTATCATTTCCACCACTAACATGAACAATATTAACTAATAAACTTAATTCTTTTAAAGATAATTTTAACAAATTATTTATAAAATAAGAACCAGTACCACCACCAAGAACCAATAACAATGGCAAGTTATTATCCAAATGGTATTTTTTAAAAATATCATTTTTAATAACATTCGAGGAATTTAAATTATTAGCTATATTCCCTATTAACACCCCCTTTTTGCCATAAGATTTTAAAGATTTTTCAAAAGTAACTGTAACTACTTTAGAAAATGGGGCCATTAATTTATTGGCTAAACCAGGAATAACATCTTGCTGGTGTATTAAAACTGGTATTTTTAAAAACCAAGAAGAAAAAACCAGAGGAACAGAGACAAAGCCACCGGCACTAATAATTAAATCTGGTTTTTCTTTAATAAGCAAAAATAAAGATTGCCAAAAAGCTATAAAAATTTTAAATAAATCAATAAAATTATAAACAGAAAAATAACGTCTAAACTTTCCACTAAAAATCGCTTTATATCTTAAACCTTCCGATAAAACTATATTTTTTTCCACTCCTCTATAAGTACCAACAAATAAAAAATCAAAATTATCTTTTAATTCTTGCCTTATAAACATTAAAGGAATAACAGAACCTCCGGTACCACCACCACTTAAAATTATTTTTTTGTTTTTATTGTTTTCCATAAAAATTATTTTTTTCATCTACAAGTTGACGACTGATATTTAATAAAATTCCAAAAGCAGCCAACAAAATAGATAAAGAAGTTCCTCCAGCACTAATAAAAGGCAAAGGGACACCAGTCATTGGAACTAAATTTATCATTCCAGCTATATTTAAAAAAGCTTGAAAAAAAATCCAAACAGATATACCAACAGCTAGAGACTGACCAAAAAGATCAGGCGCCCTACTAGCAATTTTCATTCCTCTAATAAATATAAAAAGATAAATTAAAATTAAAACCAAAGAACCAATAAAACCAATTTCTTCAGCTATAATAGGAAAAATAGAATCAGCCCAAACCTCTGGCAAATAATTAAACTTTTGTCTACTCTCGCCTAAACCCCTCCCCCACAAACCACCAGAACCAACGGCAATCAGAGATTGATTAACCTGATAACAAATATCTCTATCAAAATCGGGATCTTGCAAACACTTTATTCTGTTGATTTGATACTCTTTTATTAAGCCTTTGTCGCTATCTGAGTTCATGGAATTAAAAATAAACAAAATTCCAATAATCATCACCAAAAATAAAACAAATAAATGACTTAGATTACCGCCAGCCACTAAATAAACCATCAGAGAAACAAAAAAAATAATCAAAAAAGTCCCCAAATCTGGTTGTTTTAAAATCAATGCTCCAATGGTCATCAAAACCACCAAAAAAGGAAATATTCCGGTAGAAAATTTCTTCAAATCATCTTTTTTAGACTCCAACCAAGCAGCTAAATAAAATAAAAAAAATAATTTGACAAACTCCGAAACCTGAAAAGATTTACCAAAAATAACTATCCAACTACGAGATGTCCCATATTCATTTCCTAAGCCAGGTATGAAAACTGAAATCAAAAGGATTATAGAAAAAAGAAGAAAGATGAAAGAACATTTTTTAAAAAAATGATAATCTATTTTAAAAAACAAAAAAAACAAAAAGAGACCAAAAACTAAACCAAAAATCTGTCCCCTAACATAATGATAGGGCTCTCCAAAATTAGACTGAGAAACAGCCAAAGAAGCACTAAAAAGCATAACTAAACCAAAAACAATTAACAATGGAATAGTAAAAGATAAATATTTGTCGACTGAAGCCTTTTTTTTGTTCTTCAATATCATAAAAACTAAAAAGAAAAACTCTTATCAATTAAAAAAATCATTAAACCAATGGCGGCTGCCACCGCTGAAATAAGCCAAAACCTCATAACTATCTTAGACTCATTCCAACCACAAGCTTGAAAATGATGGTGTATTGGGGCCGATAAAAAAACTTTCTTTTTTCGAATTTTTTTAGAAGTAATTTGAATTATAACTGATAAAGACTCAAGTAAAAAAATAAAACCAATAAAAGGCAAAAGAAGAACATTATTGGTTAGTAAAGCAATTATTCCCAAGGTAACACCCAAACTCATAGATCCCGTATCTCCCATATAAAATCTAGCTGGCGGAATATTGAACCACAAAAAAGCTAAAAGAGCCCCAACGATAACAGCACAAAAAGTAGCCAAATCATATCTACCCATAACAAAAGATATGATTCCGTAAGAAGCATAAGAAATTAACAAAGTTCCACCGGCCAGGCCATCTAAACCATCAGTTTCATTAACCGAAAAAGAAGTAGCTACTATTATAAAAATAAAAACAGGAACATACCACCAAGCAATTTGAAAATAACCCAAAAAAGGAACATGTATCAACGTCCAATCTAACTTAAAATAAAACCACAAAGCCCCAAAAATAGCGATTAAAGTGTAAATCAGCAAACGATGTTTCATCCTTAAACCGCCACCACCAAAAACACCCTTTCCAGAAACATCTAGCCAATCATCCAACAAACCAATAAGAGCCGAGGCTATTAAAGCACCTAAAGGAAGTAATGTTTCTTTTTGTGATAAAAAATTAAGATGAGCAATTATGCTATTTGGAAAAATTAAGCTCAAATAATAAAACACCAAAATAAGAAAAAACAATGTACCCCAAATCAAAATACCACCCATAGTAGGTGTTCCAGACTTATGGGCATGCAACTCACTAAAAATAGGAGTTGAACCACTGTTTCTTATTTTTTTACCCAACTTATACTTATATAAAAAATTGGTAAGAATTGGCGTCCATAAAACAGTAAAAATAAAAGCAAAAGTTGCTAAAAATAAAATTTTTATTACTTGAAATTCCATAAGCTTAACTAAAATTAATTAAATAAATAGTTAGTATTGATAAAAGCAAAAAAACCTGAGTTATTAATAAAAAAATAGAATTAAAATAAAAAATAAACTTGAAATCAAAAATTCTCTTTTTGAAAAAAAATAATAAAAAAATATTATTAATAAAAATAAAAAATAAACTAATAATAGGAATTAAAAAAATGTCATGTTTGTCACCAATCAAATCAATTCCAATATCAACATTGTAGTGTAATACAAGCCTGTCCTGAGTAACATTATTATAAATATAATAAGAAAACAACCACAAAAATATATTAAGAAGAGCAAAAAGGGAAAAAAAAATCTTAACCTGCAGTGGTCTATAAAAATTATTCAAAAGTGACCTAAGATTGTTCAAGACATAGCTTGAACGATCATAAATTTTTACAAATAAGCTCATAATAATAAAATAAATATCTGCTTTAGTTTAGCATATTTTAAAAATAATATAAAATATGCTAGACTTTAAAAAGATTAATAAAAACAAAACAATGAAAATAGCCTGTGTAATACCAGCTTACAATGAAGAAGAAAAAATCTCTCAAACAATAGAACAAGTTAAAAACTTAGTTGATTTAGTAGTGGTAGTAGACGACAATTCACAAGATAGAACCAGGGAGGTTTTAAACAAAATACAGGAAGAAAAAATAAAAAAAATATATCACCCAATAAACCTAGGTCAAGGAGCTGCTTTGCAAACCGGAAACGAATATTGCCTAAGACAAAATTTTGATATCATAGTTCATTTTGATGCTGATGGTCAATTTTTAGCAAGTGATATCAAAAAAATGATAGAACCATTGATAGAAGAGAGTTATGATTTAGTTATTGGTTCTAGATTTATGGGAATTGAATCTAATATTCCAAAATTCAAGAAAAAAATCATAATGCCTATTGCTAAAATTTTTAATAATATTTTCTTCGGAATAAAAACAAGCGATCCTCAAAATGGTTTTAGAGCTATGACCAAAGAAGCTATTTTAAAAATAAAAATAGAAAACGATCGAATGGCTCATTGCACTGAAATACTAGCCAAAGCATTTAAATACAAACTAAAAATCAAAGAAGTCCCAATTAAAGTCATTTATCATGAATTTGGTCAAAAATTTTCTGGTGGATTAAAAATAATCAAAGATCTTTTTTTAAAAAAAATAAGTGGATAAAAATTAAACAAAAAAATATGATTCAACAAATAATAGCCGGCTTAGTAATAGTTTTCTTTCTTCTTAAATTATTAAAACAGTGGAAGAAAAAAACAATCTCCTTGAATGAATTTGTTTTTTGGTTGCTTTTCTGGATTTTTGCCTTATTAATTGTAATTTTTATAAAACAAGTAGATAAAATAGTAATAGGTTTAGGCTTTTCATCTTCTGCCATAAACCTAGCTTTTTATATAGCGGTTTTATTCTTATTTTATTTAATATTTAAAATGAGATTAAAAATAGTTAAAATAGAGAAAAATATAACAGATTTAGCCAGAAAAATAAGTTTAAAAGATTAATTTATTTATCAACCCATTCATTTGACTGCCTTACCAACAACTCACCAGACTTCATTGGCTCAGCCATAATCTCTTTTACAGCTTTTTCCATTCTAACACCTTGGGAACCCTTAAGTAAAACAACATCGCCTTCGCTCATTCTTTTTTGCAAAAACAAACCAGCCTCAGATGATTCCTTAAATTGAAAAATAAAATTTTTATCAAAACCTCCGGCAATAGCTCCCCTACCGATATCTCTAGACTTCTCTCCTACTAATACAATTTCATCAATGTCTAACTTACTTATCTTGTCACCAATCAATCGATGCCCCTCCTCACTGTAATTTCCGAGTTCTAACATATCACCCAAGGCAACTATTTTTCTCCTATTTTGGCGCTTCTTAATACTTTGTAAAAAATCTAAAGCCAATAAAGATGACTCTGGTGATGAATTGTATGTATCATCAATTAGGATGGTATTTTTTATACCAGAAAGAACGTTCATACGTCCAACAGGAACTTTAATATTTTTTAAACATCCAACAAGGTCTATTAAATTAAAATCAAAAGAAATGGCTACGGCCAAAGCGCTTAAAACAGAGTAAACCGAAGATTTACTAATTACCCCTGGCAAAACAACCGGAACAATAGATCCCCTATATTCCAACTTAAAATTAGCTCCATAAAAATTATTTTTTAAATCTCCATCAGGTAAAATAAAATTTAAATCCCTGGCCAAAATATTTGCCCCCGGTTTGAAACCATAATTAATAAGTAAAACTTTTAATTCCTCTTTAACATTTTTTAAAAAATCATTATCAGAATTAACAATAGCTACTCCACCCTTTTTTAATCCATGCAATAACTTCATTTTCTCTTTTTTAATTTTATCAATACTACCAAAATATTCTAAATGAGAATGAGAGATATTGGTTAAAACAGCTCTGTCCGGCTTAACTATTTTCAACAAATAATCCATATCACCTTCTCGATCTATACCCATTTCTAAAACTAAATATTCTGGATAACTTTTATCTTTAAAGAATAATAAAAAAATTGCCTTACAAAAAACAAAGAACCATTTAAAAAGATTTTTTCCTGGAGATTTTAAACCAATAATAGTCAGGGGTAACCCAAATTCATTATTATAATTAGAGAAACTAGAGCGAACCCTCTTTTGACAAGACAAAACTAAACTAATAGCCTCTTTGGAGCTTGTTTTACCAACACTACCAGTTATGCCAACTACCTTTGGCTTATATTTTTTTATTATCTTGTTGGCAAAAAAAGCCAATAATTTCATCACTATTTTTTTCATATAAGTTAATTTATATTTTTAGGGATTTGATAATATTTTAACAAAAAATCTGCTATTTCTTCAAAGGCTGGCACAACCGTTCCTTCAGCAAAAACCGATGTCTTAGGGTTGTCAAACTTAACCAAAACAACAAATCGCGGATTGTCTATAGGCGCATAACCTATAAAGTTATGAATATATTGTTTATCCAAATATCCTCCTTTGGGTGAAGGAATTTGAGCCGTCCCAGTTTTTCCACCAACATAATAACCAGGAATTTTAGCTTTGACGGAATGACCCTCCTCAACAACACTAACCAACATAGCCGAAACAGCCAAAGCTGTCTCTTCTGAAATAACTCTCCTGATTTGACGAGGCTCAATTTTTTTTAATGTTTTCCCGTCTTGATCCAATATTTCTTCAACCACATAAGGCTTCATCATTATGCCTTTATTAGCAATAGTAGCATAAGAGGAGAGCATTTGTAAGGGGGTAACTGCTATCCCCTGACCAAAAGAAGCAGTGAAAAAATCAATATCCTTCACATTTTTTCCAAGTATATTACTAATATTTCCAGAAGTCTCTCCACTCATTTCAATGCCAACACGTTCACCAAAGCCAAACTTTTCTAAATAATCGGCAAAAACATCTTTTCCTATTTGTTCAGCTGCAAAAATAGCCCCAGTATTCAAAGATTTCTCAAGAACGTATGTCATAGAAACATCACCATGAGCACCATGAGTATCAAAATCAGAATTTTTAATAGGCCTAGGAACTCCCTTAACAAAAAGTTGACCCTCGTCCCTATAAACAGTGTTAGGACTAACCTTTCCTTGATCAATAGCAGCCGCTAAGGTAATTGTTTTAAAAACTGACCCTGGTTCATACTGATAAGAAATAAATTGATTATCAAAAACATCAGTACTGGAAGCATTTTGATAGTCGTTAGCATCAAACTCGGGCCAAACACAAAGAGCTAATATTTTTCCAGTTTGAGGATCCATAACCGAAATACTTCCACTCTCAAAAGAATGTTTCTCGTAATACTCCTTTATTTTATTACAAACATAAGCTTGAACAGCATAATCAATAGTTAAAACCAGACTATTACCATTAACTGGTTCACTATACTCTTGTTGATCAATTATTATTTTCTTACCCTTATATGTCCCCTTTTCTCCAAATAAAAAACCATCTTCACCAGAAAGTTCATCATTAAAAAAACCTTCCAAACCATAATTACCAATCCCATCATAGTTAACAAAGCCGGTTAAGTGAGATAGAAACATTTTCTCAGGATAATACCTTAAACTCTCCCACTCATAATAAAAACCAATAATTTCATTGGTTAAATCTTTTTCTTTCTTGTCTAAAAAAATTTTTCCATTTTTAATACTCAAATCAGAAACCGACTCTATCTCCCAAAAAGAACCTAGATGCTGAAAATAAAACTTCAATAAATCCTCTTTACTTACCTTTCTCAATATTAATCTTGAATATTTTTTTGAATCTTTAAGCTCAGAAAGATAATTACTAATTATAGACTGTTTCCTTTCCTCTATTTCCAAATCTTTTTGAATTTTTCTAAACTCCAACCACTCTTCGTTAAATTTTAAGTTAGCCCTTCTTTCTTCAACCTCTTTCTTTCTAAAAATTTTATCATTTTCACTAATACTCAAAGAATCTATATACCTCAGCTCATTTAAAAGATCTTGACGATCTAATTCTTTTAAATACTCCTCAACCTCTTGAAGAACTGCTTCTTCATGAAAAACCAAATAAACAGAGTTTAAAATAGATAATAAATCTTCTTCACTTAATAATCTAGGAACAATATAAAGACTAGCAAAATCTTTATTAGTGGCAATAGAATAAAAATTAGATTCAGAATTTTTATGCAAATAAATTTCACCTCTTTTAGCTTTCAATTCATTAAAAATTTTATGCTGCAAACCAGCTTTAGCTAAATAAGTTTCGCAATCCACTATCTGCGTCTTAAACAATTTTAAACCCAATGACAAAAAAAGAAAAAAAATAATCGCACTTAAAAATATAAGGCGACTATTTATACTATTGGTCTTTTTTTTCTCCAATCTCTTTTTAGCGTTGGTCATTAAATTAAATTAAAATTATTTTTTGGCCAAAGAATCATCACCGGCATTAATATAGCTCACCCCTGAAACCTTAACCATTTTCAAATCATCAATTCGAGCACTCATACTTTCATAAGACTCTAACTCACTCTTCATAATTTCAAAATTTTTATTCTCTTCTTCAAGAAGAGTAGATTTGTCCTTTAAGCTTTGTAATTCAAAATTTTTATTAACCAAATCATCTATGCTTTTTAGATAATAAAAGCCACTAATTACAATAGCAAACAAAAGACAAATGTTTAAACCCTTTAAAAAATTATTTTTTCTTGGTTCAATTGTTCCCATATTATTTTTATTAATTTATTTTATTTTCTTTAAAACCCTAAGTTTAGCGCTTCTAGCTCGACTATTGTTTTTAATTTCATCTTCCGTTGCTATCAATGGCTTTTTATTTGCTAGTTCAAAACTCCCACTCTCTTTTTTGCTTTTAAAAAATCTCTTAACAATTCTATCCTCCAAACTATGAAAAGAAACTACTACCAAGCATCCATCTATTTTTAGTAAATCACTAGCATCCTCCAAAAAGATTTCTAAATTATTCAATTCATTATTAGTTTCCATTCTAAGAGCCTGAAAAGTTCTAGTTGCAGGGTTTATCCGTTTTGACCAAAATTTCTTAGGAATAGCGGAGCTAATTATTTCAGCTAATTTTTTAGAATTATCAATCTTGCTCTTTTTTCTCTCTTCAACTATTCTTCCGGCAATTTTTTTAGCCCAGGACTCCTCCCCATATTCTCTAATAATATTTTCAAGTTCAAACTGTTTATAGTTATTAACTATCCAAAAAGTGTCGTTCTCTATCTGGGGACCAAAAGCCATGTCTAACGATTTTTCATTATTAAAAGAAAAACCCCTCTCCTCATCGTCTAATTGAGCTGATGATAATCCTAGATCAGCCACAATTCCATCAAAAAACATTTCTTTTTTAAAATTCTCTAAAACTACTTTCTTTATATTTGCAAAATTATCATTAACAACAATATTTTTTTTAGTTTTAAACTGAGAAAAATTTTCTAAAGACAGAGGATCTAAGTCAACAGATAAAACCCGACCGTCATCACCCAACAGATTTGTTATTTTTCGTGTATATCCCCCACCTCCCAAAGTAGCATCAATATAACTTCCATCAGCTCTAACATTTAAAAAACTAACAACCTCTTCGAGCATTACTGGAATATGGAAATAATTTTTCATATATTATATTCCTAAGTCTCCCAACTCTTCTGCAATATCTACACTATTTTTTTCTGATTCTTTTTTATATTTATCCCAAGAGTCTGCATCCCAAATTTCTAAATGATTATACAAGCCAGCCACTATTACGCTTTTTTTAAGTACTGCAAAATTTCTCAAATATTCTGGCAAAGTAACTCTTCCCTGACTATCGAACTCTAAATCCATGGCTCCAGCTAAAAAATGTCTAGCAAAAGCTCTAGCCTTGGACTGACTAATTGGAAGAGCTGATAATTTTTGAGCTATCTTTTGCCATTGCTCTTTTGTATACAGAAAAAGACAGTTATCTAAACCCTTAGTTACCACACCACCCTTCTTCAATAAAGATCTAAACTTGGCTGGAATGGCCAAGCGACCTTTGTCATCTAAGTTGTGATTATATTCTCCAATAAACATATTTTAAAATTATTCGCCTAAATTCACCACCAATCACCTCTCAAGTGTTATTATACACCACTTTTCCCCTAAGGTCAATAATTTAAACATACTGAAAATAAAGGGTAAAAATGACAAAAATAAAAAAAAGAAGCACTTATTAACAAGCACTTCTTTTTTTATATTTTTTTAAATTTTTTATTTATTATTTATAAACAATTTATAAACATTTAATCCACAGCCCCACAATTAACTTCAACAAACTTCCAATCAATTAAATTTTTCAAAATAGACGAAACATAATCTCCTCTCATATTCCGATAATCTATGTAATAAGCATGCTCCCAAACATCGATCGTCATTAAAGGTTTCATTCCTAAAACTAAGGGATTATCAGCATTAGAAGTAGAAACTACTTCTAATTTAGCGCCATTTAAAACAAGCCAAGTCCAACCACTACCAAATTGGGCCAAAGCTTTAGCTTTAAACTCTTCTTCAAATTTAGTCCAAGATCCAAAACTATCATCTATCATCTTTAAAAATCTTTCTGACGGCTTAATATCTTTTTTTAAAGATTTAAAATAAAAATCATGATTAAAAACCTGAGCAGCATTGTTATAAATATTTCTCATCTCTTTCTTGGAAAAAGAAAATAAAATTATTTCTTCTAAACTTTTATTTTCGAGCTCGGTTCCGACAATTAATTTACTTAAATTATCAAAATAAGCTCGGTGATGTTTTTCATGGTGAAACTCTAAAGTCTCAGCAGAAAGAAATGGCTCCAAATCTCTTTTATTATAAGGAATGTTTAAAAAATTTAAAGACATATATTTTTTTATTTATAACTAATATAATTAGAATCATCCAAAACATTAAGATTCAAAAGAATTTTAACGTCACTCACGCTTGAAACTGAATTGGGCCAAGTCATTCTTATGTCCTTCAAATCACTAGATCTAAACTCAGATATCTTGTAAGTATTAACACCAACAACCACTCCACGGTTCATTAATATTATCTGCAATGGAACTTCCCAATAATTATAGGGACTTTTGTTTTCAATTGTAAAGTTAAGGTTATTAAAATTTTTAACAGAAGAAGGGTTAACTTCCTTTTCAAATTTTATATTACTAATTTCAAAATTAGCCCTTAAATCATAGTATTCTTTCCAGTTTGGATACTTCCTAATATCAACTCTTTCCCAAATAACATTTTTAATTTTAAATTCAATATTTTTTGGTTTACTCTCTAATTTCTTAGAAATAATTAACAAATACTTTTCTTCTTCGGGAAAAACTATATCATTGTCACAAGCCAAATCTTTTTGACCATCAACAAAACAGTAAGAAACTTTGGCAAAAAAATTGTTATTACTATTTTCTACTTTAGCCACAAAATCATAAACATCATCATGTTGAAAAAAGTCATCATTAATGGTTTCTAAAGGAGTGGCCAATCTTTGAGCGCTAACACTCACATTTACGGTTGATAATTCGTTGATAGCGGCTCTCTGTTCCCTGTCGTATCTAAGATAATCAAACAGATTATAAAAGAAAAAAGAATAAAGCCACAAAGAAGCACCTCCCAAAACAATAATAATCAGAAGTATCATGTGCCTTTTATGCTCCAATAACCAAAGGCCAATATTTGCCTTAGACAGATTTTTATTTTTATCAGAATATTTCCCTAAATTTATATCATTATTATCCTCCATAAATATATTTTTAAAAATAATTATATTATGTTATATTAATATTATAGCATAAATTAATAATTTTAAAAAATATGAAAATTAACATTCCAGTCGATGTACCAAAAAATAAAACAAACCTATACAAAAAAAATTTCACAGAAGCAACTATGGGAACCGGAAGGTTGTTTTTATTTGCTGGTGATCAAAAAATAGAACATTTAAACGACGACTTTTCGCAAGAGCTAGGATTTGACAATACAGACCCTGAGCATTTGTTCAAAATAGCATCAAAAACCAATATTGGAGTTTTTGCAGCTCATCTTGGATTGATTTCTCATTATGGCAATGATTACAAAAAAATTCCCTATTTAATAAAAATAAATGGAAAATCAAATCTGGTAAAAACCAAAGATCCAGTATCACCTGCCCTATGGACAGTCAAGGATGTTATTTCTTTCAAAAAATCATCTGGACTTAAAATATTAGGAATCGGCTATACTATATATCTGGGAAGCGAGTATGAAACGGTAATGCTAAAAGAAGCAGCTCAAGCAATTAAAGAAGCTCATGAAAATGGTTTAATAACTGTTCTCTGGATATATCCTCGAGGAAAGAATGTAAAAGAAGAAAAAAATCCAGAAATAATAGCCGGAGCAGCTGGTCTTGGTTTATGCCTGGGAGCTGATTTCATAAAACTAAATTATCCTTTTGGTAGCAACAAAAATGATGCCCAAAAAGCAAAAGAAATAACCATGGCAGCTGGAAGGTCGGGAGTAATATTTTCTGGTGGTAAAAAAATAAATGAAAAAAATTTTTTAGAAACTATTGAAAACCAAATAAAAATATCTGGTGCTAGAGGGTGTGCAATAGGTCGTAATATTCATCAAAACAATCTAAAACAAGCTATAAAACTTGGTCAACAAATAAAAAAAATAGTAATAAAATAAAAACAATAAAAAACAGAGGGTAAATTTACCCTCTGTTTTTTTATTTTAAAAATCTACAATAAAACCAGGAATAAATAAGAAGATAAAAGTGGTAAAACTAAATTATCTAAACCAAAAAATAATAAAAACTCTAAAAAAGTTAAAACTATTGATAAAATAAAATAGGTAATAAAACTAGAAAAACTAAAATTAAAAAAATTAACAAAAATCAAAATTAAAAGAGTTGATACAAAAAAAGAAAGAGACCCCTCTAAGCTTTTCTTACTCCAATAAAAATCAATTTTATGAAAACCGTAAAGATCACCAAAAATATTAGCCAAAGCATCAGAGATACCCAAAACTAATATTCCAAACTGAAAAGCCAACACCTCTCCTTGAGGTAAAAAAACTAAAGCTGAAATCATCACGCCAAGAGGATAAAAAACTTCTCCCAAGCCGACTCTCTTAACTTTAATCACGGGAAGAAAATCAAAATATTTAGACAATAAAAATATAAACGAAAACAAAAAAGAAATAAAAACTATCTGACCGATACTAAAAAAATAAGGAAAAAAACAAATAAGTATAGCTGACAAAGCATGAATTATTTTTCTATTTAAATTATCAATATTATTTTTATTAATAAGCAACATATAAAACTAATAATTTTTTAACCACCAAATAAAAACCGACAACCAAAATAATCATTATAGTTGTCGGAATAAAGTCCTTCATACCTAATCTTATCTATATTCTATATTTATCTTATCAACCAATAATGGAGATCTATTTATAAATTTAGGAGTAAAATTAAGTTCATAAGACTTTATCTCCTCAACTTTATCTAAATAAGCTTCAATTTGACCCTCTTTTAAATTACTTAAATGTTTTTTATCAATAAATTCATCTGAGCCAACCAAAGCTCTAGCTGCAAAAAAAGCTTTTATCTCAGCTAAATTCTTAGAAGGATCAAAATTAAGTAATTCATAGTTCAAAGAATTGGCATCTATCTCACTAATACTTTGACTAGTCTCAATTGAAACTTTTTGTTTAGCTAATTCTATTATTTCATCAGTTTCAAAACTAATAACATTAACCACGCTTTTTACACTAACATTAAAGTCGTCAGCTTCTACTCCTATTTCCTTGTCAGTACTAATAATCGAAGAATCAGTATCAATACTAAGAACATATTGACGACCAGCACCTATAGCAGCTTCAGCCTTTATTTCAGCCTGCTCAATTATTCTATTTTTTAGACTTTCTACAGCACTATTTACATCCTTTTCCATTATGTATTTTTTACTATCTTTTACAAAACTAAACTTTTCATAACTTTCGGCATAAATCTTGTCTTGAACACCTATCCATAAACCAGGAATAATAAATTTATCAGGATTAATTGCCATGTCTTCTGAAACTGAATCAGCATAAATATCAACCTCAACCGAACCTCCAGCCGGAACATTAACTGTCTCTTTTATTCTAAACAATTTATCATCAGAACTTAACAATCTAGTGGTAGCTACTAATGGTTGATTTTTAGAATAATTATTTATAATTTTAACCCTACCAACTATTTCACCTCTAGTATCTTTTTCTCCACTACTTTTAAAAACACCCTTTTCTTCTATCTCCACTTTAGTTATAGAAGCTTTAATAGCTCTATCTAAATTAATTTTTTCTCCATTAGAATAAGCATAAAAATTTAAACTGCCATCAATATTATTTTTTTCGGTATTTATTTTTATATCCAATCTAACAAAAGAAAGATAAGAAACAACTAACAATAAAATGAGAGTTAAAAATAAAAAACGATAAACTATTTTTTTATACAAAACAACTGATTTTGGTTTTTCAGTCTCTCTGGTTAGTTGTTCGTGATTATTATTCTCTTCGTTGTCATAAAAATTATTTTCAAAATCATCCTCTACTACAGACTTATCTTCGGACACTTTTTCTTCCAAAAAAATATCCTCATCAAAATTATTATTTTTTTCAATTTTATTAATCTCCTCCTTAACAGCCATTGCTCGATTAATATTAAAATCCTTATCCTTGATTTTCTCAGCCATTAAACGAAAAAATTCTTTACGAGAATCAATTTTTTCTTTATCATCACTAGCAATATTTTTTTCCTGTAAATTAGACTTATCTTTACCTAAATCATCATTATGTTCACTGGTTTTTTTAACAGAAAGATTGTCATCTTGAACCTCACCATCAACTACATCAGAATCGTTTAAAAACTTAGCAATTTTTTCAATTTGTGAATTATTTTTTACTTTTTTATTTTTAGGACTAATTGGGTGGTTTGTAAGTGGCATAAAAGAAAACTTAATTTTAAACAAATTATCTAAAACAATAATAACATTTTTTAGTTAATTAGACAACATCTACCAAGGAAGAAAAATCAACTCTAATCTTATCTTTTAACTCACCAGAACTATCAACCAAAACTCCTAGCTTAATTATCTTTTCTTCTCCATTAATTTTTAGTTTAGCAAAAACAAAATCTTTACCAGGATATTGGAATAAAACACTTTTAATTTCTTCCATTTGTTCAACACTAGGAGAGGATTTAAAAATCAAACCAATTGATTTATTACTTGAATTAATGCTAGTTTGGTTTTCATTATTTTTTTTAGAATAATAATTAAATTGTCCACGAGGTCTAGTTTTTAAATTACTAAAATCAGATATTGATTTTTCTAAACTATCTAGCTCTAAAATATCAGCTTTATTCAGTAACAATTTTATCTCTCCATCTTTATCGGAGACCGTAGCATGAACAATTACAGCAGCTCCTTCTTGCCAAACATCAATTGAGCTTTTTAAAATTTTCGGAAAAACTAATATTTCAACAAAAGAAACCCCATCCTCAATTTTAACAAAAAGCATGGAATCGTTATTTTTGGTAATTATTTTTTTAATACTAGAAACTATACCAGCAGTTAAAACATTTTCTTGTTTTCTCTCTTTTAGATTTGACAAACTAACAATTCGACCGGAAAGCTTATCTTTAAAAGCATTAAATGGATGCTCTGAAACATACAAGCCCAATAATTCCTTTTCCCACTGTAATTTAATTTTATCACTCACTTCTTCCCTTTTTTCAAGCTTAGGATAAGAAAAAACAACTGACTGAGGAGAGTCAAAGAAAAGACTAACTTGAGGATTGTTTTTATTCTTTGAAGACTCTTTATTAAAATTAAGTAAAACATCTAAACTACCCAGCAATAACTCCCTGTCCTCAAATTGATCAAAAGCTCCACATTTTATCAAACTCTCTAAAGATTTTTTATTCAAATCTCGATCAACCACCCTTTCTAATAAATCAAAAATACTTTCAAATTTTCCATTTTCTTTTCTATCTTTAATTATCTCTTCAACTATATGAGTTCCAACGTTTTTAATCGCATTTAAACCAAACCTAATTGTTTTTATCTTCTCATTTTCACCAACAACTTTATTATCTTTAGTTCCGCTAGTAACAACAGTAAAAGAAGCAAAAGACTCATTAACATCGGGGGGCATTATTTCTATTCCCATTTGGCGACATTCATCAATTTCAATAGCAATTCGATCTAAGTCATTTTGATCAGCTGTAAGTAAAGCTGCCATAAATTCGGCTGGATAATGAGCCTTTAAATAAGCTGTTTGATAAGCAACCAAAGCATAACAAGCAGCATGAGAACGATTAAATCCATAACCAGCAAAGGGCTCAATAAAAGAAAAAACTCTCTCTGCTAAATTTTTATTTATACCATTTTCAACACAACCATTAATAAACTTTTCTTTTTGTTCGGCTAAGAGTTCTGGAATTTTTTTACCCATAGCCTTTCTTAAGGTGTCTGCCTCTCCCCTGCTAAAACCAGCCAAATCTCTTGATATCTGCATAACTTGTTCCTGATAAACAACAACTCCATAAGTTTTCTTCAAGATTGACTCTAACTTAGGATGCAAATAAACCATGTTATTATTGTGTTTACCAGAAATATAATCCTTAATCCATTCCATTGGCCCAGGACGATAAAGGGCTACCATGGCAATAATATCTTCAAATTCATTTGGCTTTAATTCTTTTAAATACCTCTTCATGCCACCAGACTCAAATTGAAAAACACCAGTTGTTTCACCCTTTTTAAAAACGTCAAAAGTATTTTTATCATCAAGCGGTATTTTATCAATATCAATTTCTACCCCCCTGGTATTTTTAATAATCTTAATAGCTGACTCAATAATTGTTAAATTCTTAAGACCCAAGAAGTCCATTTTTAATAAACCAAGATCTTCTACTGGATGAAGAGAATATTGGGAAACTATACTTTTATCAGAAGATGAAGCATACTGTAAAGGAACGTAATTAGTTAAAGGTTCCTTGGTTATTAAAACACCACAAGCATGAGTTGAAGAGTGACGAGAAACCCCTTCTAATTTTTGAGCAAAATCTAAAATTCTACGAGCTGCTTCTTCTTTTTTATAAATATCTTTAAGTTCAGTCACATCTTCTAGGGCATTTTTTATCTTGTAATTAACTGGAATCATTTTAGCCAACTTATCACAATAATCGTAAGGTTCATCAAGTACACGACCAACATCTCTAACAGCAGCTCTGGCTGCCATAGTTCCGAAAGTTATAATTTGAGAGACATTATCTTTACCGTATTTATGTTCAACATATTCAATAACTTCATTTCGACGAACATCAGCAAAATCCATATCGATATCAGGCATAGATATTCTTTCTGGATTCAAAAATCTTTCAAACAAAAGTTCATATTTAATTGGATCAATATTAGTAATTCCACTTAAATAACAAACAATTGACCCAGGAGCACTACCCCTTCCTGGACCAACAACAATTTTATTTTTCTTAGCCCAAGAAATAAAATCAGCCACAATCAAAAAGTAAGAAGGCCAACCCATTCCATTTATAACCCCTAACTCATAATCTAGTCTTTTTTTAACCTCTTCTAGTTCTTCTTCGCTCTTGTCAATATATCTTGAAGATATACCATCTTCACAAATCTTTCTTAAATAAGAAGATTGATCATAACCCTCTGGAACTTCAAAGTGTGGTAAATGTATTTCATCCAAAGAAATATTGACATCACACATTTCAGCTATTTTAACTGTATTTGTTATTGCCTCTGGAACATCTTTAAAAACTTCAGCTAATTCTTTTGGATCTCTGCAAGAATAATCACCATGACCTTTCATTTTCATACGATCTTCATCATTTATTTTTTTCTTGTTCTGCAAACAAAGCAAAATATCCTGAGCATCATCATCTTGTTTGTCCAAATAATGAATATCGTTAGTAGCTATTAAGGGAATATTTAACTCTTTTGAAAATTTAATTAATTGTTGGTTAACCTTGTCTAAGCCATCTAACTCAGGATGGTCCATTATTTCTAAATAAAAATTATCCTGACCAAACAAATTATTATATTCTATTATTTTCTTTTTGGCTTGATCCAATCTATCAGCTAAAATCAAAGAAGGGATTTCACCGCCCAAACAAGCTGTTGAGGCAATTATCCCTTCGTGATATTTTTCTAAAAGCTCCCAATCTATTCTAGGTTTATAATAAAAGCCTTCTAGGTGAGCCAAAGACACTAATTTTATTAAATTTTGATAGCCAATATTATTCTTGGCTAATAATAATATATGAAAATTACGAGCATCATCTTTAGTATTCTTATCATGTCTTGAATTGGGAGCTAAATAAAGTTCCACTCCAATAATTGGCTTTATGCCGGCTTTTTTGCATTTTTTATAAAACTCAATAACACCATACATAACACCATGGTCAGTAATAGCTAAAGCTGGACAACCCTGGCTTTTAGCTTTAGCAATAAAATCATCGATATTAGTCAAACCATCGAGCAACGAATAATGAGTATGGTTATGCAGGTGAACAAAAGACATAATAAAAATTAATATTTAATTCTTATATAATAGTTTAAATTCAAAAATAATTCAAATTTGAAAATAAAAAAAATCCGAGCTTAAGCCCGGAAAAAATAATTAATTTTTCTTTGTCTCTTCTAGCCCTTTGGCGCTGGTAAAAAGACCAGAAACCAAAAAAACAAACAGGAGAAAAGCACAAAAATATCCCCCCAATTTTGGCAAATAAAGAACAAAACTTTCGCCCAATAAAAACCAACCAAATAAAAAGAAGGCCAATATTAAGATAAAAATAATAAAAAAATATTTTTTCTTCATTTTTAATCTCTTTTTTAAGTTACTATTACTAAACTATTTTAATTATCTGCTTTTCTAAATTATTTTCTTAATTATTTCCTTCAAATCATCCTCTGAATAGAAGAAAATATTTATGCTATTTTGCTTGCTAGCATTTTTTATTTCAACCTTAGTATTAAGATGCTTCTGAAGTTTATCTTGATAAACATCGTATTGATGATTGTCGGTTTTAGCTTTTTTTGTCCCACCAGACTGACGTATCAAAGCATCAGTCTCTCTAACCGACAAGTTATTATAAATTATTTTTCGAAAAATTGTCAATTGCTTTACCTCCCCATCTATTCCCAATAAATATTTAGCATGAGCCTCGCTTATTTGACCACTGGCCAAAGCTGATTTAATTTCTGTCGGTAAATTTAAAAACCTCAAAATGTTAGCTATTGAAGATCTTGGCTTGCCTAATTTTTTAGACAAATCATCCTGAGTTAGATTAAATTCATTAATAAGCTGATTATAAGCAATAGCTGAATCAATTGGATTTAAATTTTCTCTTTGCAAATTTTCAATTAAAGCTAATTCTAATTTTTTTTGACTATCGACCTCTCTGATAATAACTGGAACCTCTGACAATCCTAGCTCTACTGAACTACGCAACCTTCTTTCTCCAGCAATTAATTCATATTCACCATCCTTTCGACTAACAACCAAGGGTTGCAAAATACCATGTTCTTTAATTGAATTCATCAAATCATTTAAAGCTACTTGATTAAAATCTTTTCTTGGTTGATAAGGATTTGGCTTTATTCTTTTAGGGTCAATCATCATTATAACTTCACCTTTTTTTTCTAAAGACAAAGAATCATCTTTTTCTAATTTAAAATCAGAATAACTAGAAATATCAATTTTTTTAGGTATCAGAGAATCAAGACCCCTTCCTAATCCTTTTTTTGTCATATTTTTTTATTTATTTAGATATAATTTCTTTAGCTAATTCTTCGTAAGCTCTAGCCCCAATAGATTTTGAATCATAGTTCAAAATACTCAAACCATAACTAGGAGCTTCAGCCAAACGAACACTTCTAGGGATAATTGATTTAAAAACTTTATTAGGAAAATATTTGTACAACTCATCTTTAACCAAAGAAGACAGCCTATTTCTTTTATCAAACATAGTTATTACAACCCCCATAATCCCCAAAGAAGGTTTTAAATTGTTCTGAATCAAAGATATTGTCTCTAATAACTGACCCAAACCCTCTAAAGCATAATATTCACTTTGTATAGGAATTAAAACCTCATCCGACGAAGTCAAGCTATTAACAGTTAAAAGCCCAAGTGAAGGAGGTCCATCAATTATTATATAATCAAAATTATCTCTAATCTCTTCTAGAGCTAATGATAAACGAAACTCCCTGTTATCCAGACCAACCAATTCAACAGAAGCACCAGACAAAGAAGCAGTCGCTGGTATAATATAATAATTTTCTTGCTCAGTTTTAATAATAGAATCTAAAATTGAGCAATTACCAGTTAAAACATCATAAACACCTCCTTCTATTTGTCGATGATTTATTCCTAAGCCAGATGTAGCATTAGCTTGAGGATCAACATCAACTAATAAAGTTTTTTTTCCAAAATAAGCCAAATAAGCACCTAAATTGACAGAGGTAGTTGTTTTTCCGACTCCCCCTTTTTGATTTACAACTGAAATTATTTTTCCCATAAATTTAAAAAATAAACTTGAAACAATTATAACTAATAATTTAATTTTGAGCAAATAAAAAGACCTTGTCGTCCAAGAAACAAGGTCAGAAAAAATTAGTTTTTAACTATAAAAACATACTCATTCACTTTTAATATTTCATCTTCTGACAAAACACCAAGAACAGTGCATATACCCTGCTGTCCCCCGATGAATGGGTAGTAAATTTTACCATTTAACCCTAAACTAGTGGCTAAAGAAATAATTGTTATAGACTCTGATATTCTGGGATTCAAAACCCCAAAAATTAATAAATCTAAAAAATTACCAAATTGAAAATTTCCTAGGGCCGCTTCTCTTTTTACTAGATCAAGATTTATTGGTTTTAAAAACTCGGACTCATTGTTACTGCCACCAGCCAAAAGCCAAGAAATAGTAGCAGGTATAACAATATTGCTTCCCCAGTCTTTCATGGCTACCACTCTTTCAATTTCATCATAAACGAAATCATAGTCAGCCCAAGAAATCATTTTTCTAATCAAGAGATTTTTTTCAAAACAAAAAGATCCTAGCGGGACATCAATAATTCTTTCTTCGGAAGTAATCATGAGATAAATGCCAGCCTACTTTACTCAGTTGGACTTTTGTTATATGGTTAAAATTCAAATTTATTTTTATTAAGAACTAAGAATATATAAACAATTATAAAACAAAAAGTCAATATATTTTTTGACAAGCAAATTAAAATCATTTATAATTCTTTTATTAAAAGCCGATGTGGTGAAATTGGCAAACACGCACGACTCAAAATCGTGTGCCGCAAGGCTTGTGGGTTCAAGTCCCACCATCGGCACCAAAAAAAAGACGGCTCAACCCTGTCTTTTTTTGTAAAAAAGAACATTAAAATAATACAATAAAGGAGGACAAAACATGAAAAGTTTAAAACATCTAGCTTTTAGATCGGAAAATTCTTTCGGTCGAAAATATTATGAAGATCAATTAGACGACCCAGTCTTTTTTAAAAAAAATAATCCTTTTAAAATTGACTACCACAAAATTATTAACTCCAAAAGCTTCAGAAGACTAGCTGATAAAACACAGGTTTTTCCAATAGCTTCCAATCCCCTAGTAAGAAACCGTTTGATCCATAGCCTTGAAGTTTCTTCTATCTCTGAAATAATGGCTGAAATGCTTGAATTAAATTCATCATTAAGTTCTGCTATAGGCATAGGCCATGATCTCGGTCATTTCGCCTTTGGTCATTTAGGTGAAAGAACGATTGAAAAATTAAGTGGTCAAAAATTTCGACATGAACTTTTTGGTGTAATTTTGGCTGAAAGAATAGAAAGATCTGGACTAGGACTTAATTTAAGCTGGGAAACATTAAAAGGAATAACCAAACACTCCAGAGGGTCAAACGGCCTAAGTATTGACGAAGGCTTACCACTAGAGTTTGGAGTAGTAATGTTGGCTGACAAAATTGCTTATTTATTCTCAGACATAAATGATTGTTTAAGAACTGGATTTTTGATAGAAAAAAAATTACCAAAATATTATCTTAAACTGGGAAAAAATCAAAGACAAAGAATCATAACTTGCCTCAAGGCAATACAACAAGAAAGTCTAGAATGTGGAAAAATAAAATTTCAAGAAACCCCAGAAGCTATTCTCTTTGAAAAAATGAGAAAATGGATGTATGAGAATGTTTACTTTATCTTAGATGATCAAACTAACAAGGGAAAAATGGAAATAGCCTTGCAAAAAACATGGATTAAAGTAGTAAAATTTTGTGAAAAAAAACCAGAACTAAGTCCAGTTTTTATAACAGCCATAATGACCGATAATGAAGTTTTCCAGGTAGCCTCCGAAAAAAAAGAACTTGATAAATACAATCTGGGTTTTTCAGAAATAATTCCCTATTGCAAAAAACATCCCTACCAGGAGAATGATATTCTAGTAGAGCTAGACAAACGAAAATTAATTTATCAAGAAAAAAATTAACAAAGGGTGGTTTTAAAACCACCCCCTTTTTTTTATAATTTACAAAAATCATTATAAGATTTTAATCTCTCTTGATATTCTCGAAAATATTCAATACTATTTTTCTCATTTTTCTTACGAGAAACAACAAAAGACTCTAAAGACCAAAGAACACCACTAAAAATAATTAATTTTAAGCCATGCTTAACATCCCCAATTAAGTTTTTCTTATTAAAATCATCACTTTGTTCTTTTTTTAAATAAATAGAAATAAATTTTTCAATAAACTTAGAAGAAAAATCACCACAATAAAAAAATATATTAGCCAAAGAAAAGCCAATATCATGTGTAAATCTAGCGTTATCCCAATCAATAAAAGCAAGAGAATTATTCTTCAAAATTATATTAGCCCCAGCCACATCACCGTGATCAAAAAAAATATCTTTCTGTTTATATTTTTTAGAATAATAATACTCTTTTAAAGATGCTAAATTTAATTTAAACCATTTTTCAAATTCAAAAAAATTAAAATTTAATAATTCTTTTTTATTCTTTTTAATATTTTTAAATCTCTTAGCCTCCAAAAAAGATAATCTGTCACTAGGATTTTCAAGCAAATTAATTTTAATTCCCTCTTTTTGAGTTAAATTATTAAACTTTTTGAAACTTAATTTTTTTAAAAACAATATCTTATCTATAAAATCCGCTAATTGTCTCAGACTTAAATCTCTAACAGAGACTTCTCTTCCTTCAATATAGCTTGTTAATAAAAAATTATTAGTTTTATCAAAAAAAATATTTTTTTCCGCAAAATCAACCCCTTCGCTTTCAATAAATTTTAAAATCAAATAAGATTTTTCCAATCTATTTTTGGCATTAGCTTTTTTTAAAGGAAGTCGAAGAACATATTTCAAACCATTTTCTGAGCATAAAAAAGTTTGATAATTATTGCCAAATGATAACTCGGAAATTTGTGGATTCTTAAATATTTCATTTTTAATTAAAACTGATAAGGCTTTAAAATAAATCATATTATTAACAAATTATACCCCCACCCAGAACTTTATTACCACTATAAAAAACAGCACTTTGTCCAGGGGTTATAGCTCTCTGTCTTCTAAAAAAGATTACCCTTAACATTTTATTTTTAGCATTTTCAACTGTGCAAGCTACAGCTTTGTGTCTATAACGAATAACAACTTTTGTTTTTAAGGGAAATTTTAAATTTTTTTTATTAACCCAATAAAAATCCTTAACCAACATCTCCTTTCCATATAATATTGGGTCGTCAAAGTTCTTAACAACATACAAATCATTATTTTTATAGTCAAAAGAAGCTGCATAGTAAGGACCAGTACCACCAATATCAATTCCTCTTCTTTGTCCAATAGTATAAAGTGGCAAACCTTGATGTTCTCCAATTACAAGGTTCTCAGGCCAAAGCTTAATTTTTCCTGGTTTTAATTTTAAATATTTTTTTAAAAAATCATTATGCCTCTTACCAGAGATAAAACAGATTTCCTGACTTTCACTTTTGGAAGCAACTGGTAAATCAGCCTTAGAAGCAATTCGCCTAACTTCTGGCTTTTTTAAATTACCCAAAGGAAATAATAATTTTTTCAATTGATTTTGCTTTAAGGTGTAAAGAAAATAAGATTGATCCTTATTTTCATCCAAACCCCTTAGCAAGTAAAAAGAATTTTGATTTTTTTTAATCCTAACATAATGCCCGGTTGCCAAAAAATCAAACCCTAAAGATTTAGCATATTCTAGTAAACCTCCAATCTTTATTTTTTTATTACAAACAACACAAGGATTGGGAGTATTGCCAACCTGATACTCACTTAAGAAATTATCAACCACATCTTTTTTAAATTTTCTAGAAAAATTAAAGGTATAAAAAGGTATTCCTAAAAAAAGACACACCTTTTTGGCATCAAGCTGAGCCTCTAATGAACAACATTTATTTTCTGATGTTTCTTTACCAGATTCTTTCCAAAAATTAAGAAAAATTCCACTAACATCATAACCCTTTTCAATTAAAAGCTTGGCAGCCACAGCCGAATCAACGCCACCAGAAATTGCCACCAAAACCTTTTTTCTTTTACTACTTTTGGTCATAAACTTTTTCAAAAATTTTTAAATAATCTACACTAGTTTTTTCCCAATTAAAAAAAGATGATCTAATATTGCCTCTTTCTATTAACTTCGTTTTTAAATCTTGATTTACTAGAGTCATTTTCATAGCTTCAAACAAATCGCCTGGTTTATCAGGGTTAATCAATAAAGCCGAATCAGACAAAACTTCAGGTAAACTAGAAACATTACTGGAGATAACCGGCAAAGAAAAATACATTGCCTCTAAAGGAGGAAAACCAAAACCTTCATAAAAAGAAGGATAGACAAATAATTCTGCTTGAGAGTAAAAAACAGACTTTTCTTCATTCGAAATATAACCGGTAAATATAATATCTTTCTTATATCTAGATTTAAACCATTCTTTTTTTATTTCTTTTGTTTTCCAACCCCAAGAACCAGCCAAAACCAACAAATAATCAAATCCAGCATCTCTTAGCAGATTATAAGCTTTAATTAAGCCAACAATGTTTTTTCGGGGCTCAATTGTGCCCAAGTATAAAACATAGGGTCTACTAATACCATATTTTTCCGAAAGAAAAATAGGAGAAAAATTATGATTTAAAGATAAATCATTCGATATTCCTGGATAAATAACTTCAATTTTATCTTCATTTATCTTTAATAATTCAACTAAATCGTTTTTAGTATTATCAGAAACAGCTATGATTTTATCAAAATCCTTTATTTTTTTAGAAATATTGACTGATTTATGCCAAAAATTCTTTCTCTGGCTAAAAAACTCCGGATAACGCAAAAAAGATAAATCATGAATAGTAATTACTTTTTTAACCTTAGAAGAAAAAGATGAAAAATTAATATGTGGTGAATAGAACAAATCAACCCCTCCAATAATTTTATCTAATTTCGGATATGAAAATGTTTTCTGCAGTAAATAATTAAATATTTTGTTTGGATAAAAAGTTTGTACAGTATTTTCTGGTGATAAATCTATTTTTTTTCTTTTAAAGGAGTTACAAAAAAAACGATAAGTGTTCAACTTATCTTTTTTTAATAAAGAACTAAGTAAATTAAAAGTAAAAACAGAAACGCCACTATAATAATTATCCATTAATACCCTAATATCTACACCTAATCTCATTTAATTATATTTATTTATACTTTTTAAAAAATTATCAATTCTTTCTTTAAAATTATTTAAAGAAAAATTTTTAGAATGTTCCCTTATTTTATTGCTATCCCAAATATTTTTAGATTCAGTACAAAATTTTTGTACACAAGATTTAAGTGATGCAACGCTTTGTTCTTCAAAAAATAAACCAGTCTCACCTTCAATTACAGTCTCTAGTGCTCCTCCTTTTTTATAAGCAATAACGGGACGACCAGAGGCCATAGCTTCAACCTTTGATATGCCAAAATCTTCTTCTTGAGGATGAATAAAGG
>CAZNDY010000002.1:0-5454 GCA_964572055.1 uncultured Gammaproteobacteria bacterium | reverse complement strand
GCCATAGCTTCAACCTTTGATATGCCAAAATCTTCTTCTTGAGGATGAATAAAGGCTAGGCATTTGCTGAACAATTCCGCCTTCAATTCATCATTTACTCGACCCAAAAACTCAATATTAGGACAATTTTGAGCGATTTTCTTTAATCTCTTAAAATCAACACCATCTCCAAAAACTTTTAACTTATAATCAGGCCCTAACTGCTTAAAAGCTTCAATAGCCAAATCTACCCTTTTATAAGGAGCCAAGCGACAACCAATCAAGAAATAATCCCCTAATTCCTTGCTAATAAAGAATTTATCAGTCTCTACTGGAGGGTAAATAAGTTCAGAGTCTCTTTTATAGTATTTTTTTATTCTAGCTTGAACTGTTTTAGAGTTGGCTATGAAATAATCAACCCGATCAGCAGCTAACCTATCCCAAATCCTGATTTTACTTAGAATCATGGAGGCTATTTTTTTAAGAAACTTATTGTAAGGTAATTCATTGATATATTGATGGGTATCACTCCATAGATATCTAGTTGGAGTATGACAATAACAAACATGGACTGTATTGGGAGTTGTTATAACACCCTTGGCAAAGGAACTAGTATCAGAAATAACTAAATCATATTCTCGCAAATCAAAAAATTCAACAGCCATTGGCATTAATGGTAGATACCATTGATAAAAACGAACACCACCAGGCATTCTTTGAATAATCGAAGAGTCTATCCTTCTATCAGGATAGCGATGCTCAACATTCTTCTTGTCATAAAGAAGAGTGTAAATAGGGGCATCTTGAAACATTTCAGAGAAAATCTCTAAAACTTTTTCAGCTCCACCATCTTGAGCTAAATGATCATGTATTAAAGCTACTTTCATATTTATTTTTTTAAAAATTTTCTTTGCCTTAAAGCCTCATAGACAATAATGCCAGCACTAACTGAAACATTTAAAGAATCAACACCCTCTATCATTGGAATTCTAATATTTTTTACTTTATTTTTTTGCCAAGAATCACTTATTCCAAAAGACTCCGTTCCAAAAACAATAGCAGATGGGCCAGTAAAATCAACTTCAAAATGACTCTTACTACCCTTTAAGGTTGTAATAAAAATATCTAAATTATTTTTTTTTAACCAAGAAAACGTCTCAGAAACAGAAGATAAAACTAAGGGCATTGAAAAAATAAAACCAGTGCTAGAACGAATAACATTAGGGCTGTAAATATCGGTTTTTTGATCGTTTAAAATAAGCAAATCAACACCAGCTACATAAGCAGTTCTAATAATAGCCCCCAAATTACCAGGTTTTTCTACCGACTCTAAAATTAAAATTAAAGGATTTTTTTTAAGCTTAATATCTTCTAATTTAAAAAACTTTGATTTTAAAACAGCTAAACAGCCATCAGGATTTTTTTTGTAAGAAATTTTTTCAAAAACCTTTTTAGAAACTTGGAAATTTCTTTTTGAATTACTTTTTATAATTGAAATGATTTCTTCATTCTTATTAAAATCTGGACAATAAAAAAACTCTTCTATTTCCCATGACAAACGAATTGCTTCTTCAATCTCTCTTTGTCCATCAACCACGATTATGCCTGCTCTTTGCCTATCTCGACCATCTTTAACGAGTTTAGCAATATCTTTAATTCTTTGATTAGCTGGACTATTTATTTCTATAGTACTATTCATAATTATTCTGCCTTTCTATTTTTAATAATAGCTAAAGGAGTCCTAAATAAAATAGATAAATCTAAAAGTAAAGACCAATTTTCTATATAATAAACATCTAATTTAACCTCTTCTTCAAAAAGAAGATCACTTCTACCGGAAACCTGCGCTAAACCAGTTATACCTGGCTTAACTGTTAAGGTTTTTTTATGATGTTGCTCATATTTAGCTACTTCTTCTGGTAAATGAGGTCTTGGACCAACCAAGCTCATTCTACCCATAAAAACTAAAAACAATTCAGGCAATTCATCAATACTCCATCTTCTAATAAATTTACCAACCCTAGTAACTCTAGGATCATCAGCTATTTTGACCATTGGACCATCCTTTCTCAGGTTTTTGTCCATCAATTCATTATAACGCATGCTATCCATTCCAGGCAACATTGATCTAAATTTAAAATATTTAAAAAGCTTACCACCTTGACCAACTCTAAAAACAGGAGAGCCGTCATCTCTTTTAGAGAAAAATATTGGACCACTAGAATCAATTTTAATTAAAATTATTGTTAAAATAATTACCGGAGAAAATAATATTATAAAAATCGAAGAAACAAAAACATCAAAAATTCTTTTTACTATTCTTCCCCAACCATCAAGAGTAGTTTTTTTAACCTCAACTACTGGCACTCCAGCCATCTCAGAAACCTCTGTTCTTAAAACTTTAACCTCTAAAAGATCAGCTACATATCTAAAAATTACATGATGCTCGTTAGCAAAATCATACAATCTCAAGGTTTCAACCTTACTTAAATTAGGGTCTGTTTGAATTATCTCATCTACTCTCTCCTCTTTTTTATCGTTGTTACCATTAAACTCCTTAATAAATTCTGAAAGCTCTTTAGAAGTGTCTAAAGAAAAATCTCTGACTCTTTTCACCACCTTAAAACCAGAATATTTGTTACTAAAAAAATCTCTAATTAAATTATCGCCTGTTTTACTAGAACCAACTAAAATTATATTTTTAACACCAATTCCGCTAGCGTAAAGTATTTTCTGAATCCAATGAATTATAGCTCTGTAAAAGGAAATGTATACAATAGACAAAAGCCAAGCAATAAGAACTATAAAACGAGAATCAAAAAGTTCTCTTTGAAAAAATATCAAAATAGCCACCAAAGCAAAGCCAGCTGAACAAGCTAAAAAGATTCTATAGATTTCCTGACTTAAACGACGACGATTGAAAGAATAAAGAGAAGAAAAGGCAAAAATTAAAACCCACAAAGAAGCCACTACCAAAACTGCTTTAAAATATTCACCAAATGGCAAATTAAAAATAATTGGTCGAAAATTAGTAGCAAAACTAGAAAATCTAATATAATAAGCTGAAATACCAGCCAAAACCAAAATCAAAAAATCTAATGGTACCAAAATAAAAGAAAAGAAAAGTTCTGATTTCTTCATAAAAAATATTAATTTTAATTTAATTAAGTATAAGAATAAGCCGGATTCTGTCGAGGATGATTATTTATCTAGACTTATTGTTACCAATAAGTTCTGGCGAGTTACTTTTTACGTATAAATACGCTTTACTCTTGCTCCCTGACAGGGTTTACCATGACACTTCCGTCACCGGAAGGCAAATATTGTGGCTCAAAAACCTCAATAAACTTTTCACCTTTTACTACCGAAGTAGTTAGTATTGTCTCTGTGGCACTTTCCCTAAGCTCACGCTCGGTGGGCGTTACCCACTGTCATCACGAATTCCCTTGGAATCCCAGGAGTCCGGACTTTCCTCTTTTCTTGTTAAAAATAACAAAAAAAGCAATCATCTACTTTAACTTAATTATATAAATAATACTAAAATTAAGGCTAAAAGTCAATTTAAAAAAAAGAACGCCCATTTATATTGGGCGTTCACAAAAATTATATCAAAACTATTCTTCATGACAAAGATTGTGCTCCTCTAAAGCCATAGCATCGAGCTCTTCATGACTCAAATCAAAAAAACTTAACCTTATTTATTTTCCGGCTGAAATAAAGTTTTCTTGTTTAAATAAACAGTATTAACATCAAGACCATCTAAGACACCAGACCACAAACTAATTTCATCCAAATAAGAATTACCACTCGCTGAAGAAATCACAATTTTATCAATCAAATCATAATCAAGCCAATTTTTATTAACTCTTTTTCTTAAAAATCCATCAATATATAAACTCAATTCAAATCTATAGTAATCATAAACCAAGACAAGGTGATGCCAATCATTGTTGTTTAGATTAAGATTGGATATATCTTCATCAATTTGACAGGTCAAATCATTGAAGTGATAAAAAAGATTGTTTTCTAAATTAATTCCAAAAATATTTTTATTTTCTGAAACAAGTTTAAGATTAAAAGAACTTAGTAAGTTTTCAATTGAATTTCTCTTTATCCAAAAAGACAAAGATAAGTCTGGTTTTTCTTTAGTTCTTGCAATAGAGCCATTAATAGAAAATTCAGTTCCCGAACTTATATTCAAATAAAGGTTACTTTCTTCTTGCAACAAAAAATTTTTATCTATTTTTAATTCAGATTTTAAATCACTCTCACTTAGATTATAAATAACAATTTTATCATTTTCTATTTCCTGAAAATAATTATCATCAAAGTTAAAATAAGAAACTTGTTGAGGTTCTTTAAATCGCCTATTTTGGCAATCAAAAGAATTAAAAGATAAATTTTTCTGATAAAAACTTAAAATTTCTGATTGTTTTAATGGTTTTTTAAATATTGTAATTTCATCAAAAATAGTTTCATTACCCGTAGCAACCAAGGCCAAGCTATCAACTTCAGTTATAAAATTAGGACCAATATTTTTTCTTAGAACCTCTACACCATCACTATACAAAGCCCAATAATCAGAAGATTTATTAACCACTAAAGCAAATTGATGCCACTCATT
The DNA here is from genome assembly GCA_964572055.1 of uncultured Gammaproteobacteria bacterium. Lineage (GTDB taxonomy): Bacteria > Patescibacteriota > Patescibacteriia > Patescibacteriales > UBA12465. Next base: position 851 of record CAZNDY010000002.1, on the reverse strand, counting down.
TCCAACCGGCCATTTAAGATCATCTAAACGCTGAGGAACATTGGGTAATCCCCTAAACTCTGAATAAGACCTATAAAACTGAATCTGAAAATAAGAATTATTACTAGAATTAAAAAATTTAACATTTGGTCGAGAATTAAGATAAGGTAACTTATATTTAAATAATAAGGTAAAACTATTAGAATCAAAAAGTTCATTAATTTTAGTACTTATACTATTTTGACTTTGATGATGACTAATTGAACAACTATTTTCTTCCATCAACCAAGAAATATCTAAATTATCAATATTATTATTGCCAGCAAAATCATAAGCTAAATCACCCTGACATTCATTAAAATGCCACAAATTTATAATATCTTTTACAGTTAAAGCTTCATCTAAGCAATAGTTATAATCATAAATATTATTTTCAGATTCCTCTTCTTCGTATTCTTCTCCGTTATCGACCTCTTCATCTCCTTCTTCTTCGCTATTTTGATCATCAAGATTGCAATAATCACCCTGAAGTTTGCTCAAATCAAGTAAAACAAAATCAAAAAAATTATTTTTGGTATTAAAACCATTACCCAAAAAGAAATGCCCACAATCTTCAGCCATTAAAATAGCACTGGAATCAGCTTGCGCTTTTCTAATTAAAAGGTGATTATTTAAAATTTCTGAAGCTGGTAAAACTTGATAATAAGTAGCGTTGCCATAACCAACCTTATCAACAATATCCTCATCATTGTCGCTAGATACCACGCCAGTAGACAAATATATAGTATAAGCATCACCCGTATAAGTAAATTCACTACGATTTACTATAGCCTGAGCCTTATTTAAAATCTCGGCTGAAGCATCAGATCGAG
>CAZNDY010000001.1:63420-84428 GCA_964572055.1 uncultured Gammaproteobacteria bacterium | reverse complement strand
CGATATTCATTTTTAATTTCCATCATCTTTTTTGACAAGATTTCATAATCTATTTGAGTAGAAGTTTCTAGTTCAATATTAACATTTTCATCAACTACATCTATTTTATTTTCCTCATCATCTAAAGAAACATTGTCCTGTCGGCTACTTCGATAATGATCAATAATAACATTTCTAGTTATTTTATAAAGCAAAGCCCTAAGAGTTTCTTTGGACAAAGAATTCTTTTGAATATGTTCCCAAGTTTTTAAAAAAGACAAAGAACAAAGATCGTTAGCGTCGTCTTTTTTACCAACTTTAAAAAAAATAAAACGATAAATATCATCGGCATTTTTATCATACAACTCTTCAAAAGCCTTTTGATCTTTATTTTTAATCCTTTCTTTTAATTTTTTATCTTGAAAATTTTCTATTATACTTAAGTTCATTTCGTCTTTATTTCAATAATAAATTAAACAAAAACATAGAGATTTAACCTCTTTTCTACCATGTTAGCATAGCATAAAGAGCAAAAAAATACAAACCACAAAAGTGGCTTGTATTAAATGTCGAAATCTCTTTATTTTTTATAAATAACGTCAGAATCTTCAAAATAATTACGGTTATTAAAGTATTCATTAGTCTTGTTAATAACCCTGGTCATAATTTTAACAGCATCTATTGGAAAAAGGCCAGCAGCTGTTTCATCAGACAACATCAAAGCATCAGCCCCATCAAAGATAGCATTGGCTACATCGCTAACCTCGGCTCTAGTTGGTCGATAATGGTCAACCATAGAGGCTAACATTTGAGTAGCTACAATAGCTGGCTTATTGTGCCAATGAGAATGTCTAATTAAATTTTTCTGAATTATTGGTAAATCTTCCATGGGCATCTCTATTCCCAAGTCACCACGAGCAATCATAATAGCATCTGATTTTCTGATAATATTATCAATATCGCCTAGAGCCACAGCTCTTTCAATTTTAGGAACTATTTTAATTTCATCATTTCCTAAAATTTCTTTCAATTCATCAATATCACTACTGTTTTGAACAAAAGAAATAGCTAAATAATCAGGTTTTACTTTTTTAGCAAACTCAATATCAAGCAAATCTTTAGCTGTCAGAATTGGACGATTTAAAACTGTCTGAGGAACATTCATTCCCTTTCTAGATAAAAGAAGACCACCTCTTTCTACTTTGGCTAAAAATTTACCATTAATCAAATCTAATTCTTTAACTATCAGTTCAATTGAACCACTGTCTAAATAAATTGGATGACCTATTTTTAAATCTTGGATAAGTTCGGCGTCATCAATTGGGACCTCCATATTGTCAATATTTCCTTTTTGAAACATAAAAGCGTATGTTTCTCCCTCAGTCATAGTGATTTCGTGATCTAACTTACCAACTCTAATTCTTGGCCCTTGTAAATCAAATAAAATCTTAACATCTATCCCTGTTTCTTCTTTAATTTTATCAACAGAGCCTTTTACTCGATAATACTGGTCATAGCTGGCATGAGAAAAATTTAAACGAAACATGTTGGCACCAGCTAAAACCATTGCTTTCAAAATATTATAATCCTCTGATTTAGGCCCAACAGTAATAATTATTTTTGTATTCATATTTTTTTAAAATTTAATTTTTATATTTTCATGCCACGTAAAGCTTCAATCCTTTCTTCGACAGGAGGATGAGTCATAAAAGCTTTAGCTAAAAACCCCTTTTTCTTCTCTTTTAAAGGTGAAGAAATATATAAATGAGCTGTAGCCTTATTAACTGCTTTTAATTGATTGGGATCATGTGATATTTTTTCCAAAGCTCTAGCCAAGCCCTCGGGATATCTAGTAATTAAAGCTCCGTCAGCGTCAGCTAAAAACTCTCTTTTTCGAGAAATAGCAAATTGCATTAAATAAGCAAAAATAGGAGCTAAAATCGATATTAAAACTGCCAATAAAACAAAGATTAAATTTGAATTTTTATTGTCACTGTTTCTAGAAGTATTTCTATACAAAAAAGACCTACTAAGCATGTCAGAAATAATAACTATTGTTCCCACCAAAATAGTAGTTAAAGTAGCTATTAATATATCATAATTTTTAATATGAGAAAGTTCGTGAGCAATAACACCTTCTAATTCACTTTTTTCTAATTTTTGAATCAAGCCAGTAGTTAGCGCTATAACTGCTTTTTCAGGATTTCTACCAGTAGCAAAAGCATTGGGAGCAGAATCATTAATTATATATATTTTAGGGAGGGGCATGCCAACAGTAATACAAAGATTTTCTACTAAACGATAAATTTCTTTATTATCTTCAAACTTTAATTCATGAGCATTGCTCATTGATAAAACAATTTTATCACTAAACCAATAACTAAAAATAGCTGAAAAAAAACTAATAAAAGCAGCTATATATAAAATAATTGGATCTTCAAAAAATACCGACAAAGCATATCCAATGCCCACCACAAAAATTAAGAAAGCTGACAATAAGAACCAAGTTTTTCTTTTATTGCTATCGCTATGATTATATAAAGTCATAAATTGTCTTAAAAATTATTAAAGCCTTGAAGACTCTAAGCAACAAGGCATAATAATCTATAAATTTAGTGCCAAGCAAAAGCTTAGTCAAAAAAAGTTTTATAAGCAAATAAACCAGCAATACCAGCAACCACTAGAATGCCAGCTACAATCCAAAACAAGGTCATGCTATCACTTCCTCCAGTTACACTAGCTTGAGGAGCGAATTCAGTCCCTAGTCCAGCAGCTGACGCTTTTTTAATGAGAAAACTAAACATATTTATATATAAAATTATAAATTTTAAAATTTTACTTGAACATTCTGTCTTTCAACTGCTTCCTCTACCTCAAAAAACTTTCGAGAAGTAAAGCCTAATTGTTTAGCAATTAAATTTGTTGGGAATACTTGTAGTTTAGTATTAAAATCTCTAACATTTGTATTATAAAATCTTCTTGATGCCTGAATTTTATTCTCAGTATCTGCCAACTCTCTTTGTAATTCTAGAAAATTTTGATTGGCTTTTAAATCCGGATAGTTTTCACTTAGAGCAAAAATTGATTTTAAGGTAGATGATAAGGCATTTTCAGCTTTTAATTTTTCCTCGACATTGTCTGTGTTTTGTAAAGACATGGCATTTGACCTAGCCTGAACAACCTTTTCAAAAGTTTCTTTTTCATGAGCAGCATAGCCTTTAACAGTTTCAATTAAATTAGGAATTAAATCATACCTTCTTTTTAATTGAACGTCGATATCGCTCCAGGCTTCTTCAACTCTGTTTTTAAGGCGAATCAAGCCATTATACATCGAAATAAGAGCTAAGATCAAAACAGCTAAAATACCCAAAATTATCCATAAAACAGTCATAGATTTATAAATTTTAATTTTTTTAAAAGATTAAAATTTTATTAATTATCAATTCACTAAAAATAGTATAGCAAAAAATGAAGGAAAAAACAAGGACTATCTTTTAGTTATTCTTACTTGTTTTATAACTTTATTTTCGAGTTTTTCAACAACACAAACAAAACTATCCTTTTCGATAGTTGTTCCTTCAGTTGGAATTTTTTTAATAGTTTCTAAAATAAAATCAGCCACAGTCTCTAAGTCATCTTCTGATAAAGTAATATTTAAAAAACGATTAATATCACGACATTCAACCGCTCCGGAAACAATAATTTCGTTTTTGCCAATTCTTTTTATAAAGTTATTATCAATATCATGCTCATCTACTATTTCACCCACCAACTCTTCAATAATATCCTCTAAGGTAATAATACCCTCTGTTCCACCATATTCGTCCATAACAACGGCAATATGTATTTTTCTTTTTTGAAATTCTTTGAGAACATTATTAATTAACATTTGCTTTGGCACAAATATTATTGGTCTAATCAAGGGCTTAACTGGCTCATCTTCTTTGTTTTGCCTAAAGGCTAATAAAACATCTTGAGCATGAACAAAGCCCAAGACTTTATCAACGGTTTCTTCAATAACTAAACAACGAGTTATACCATATTTTTCAATTTCAATAGCTGTTTTTTTAATTGAATCAGTGTTTTTAACATAAACAACTTCAACTCGAGGGGTCATAATATCTTCAGCTGATATATCGTTAAACTTAAAAAGTTTTTCAATCATTAAACCTTCGTTTTTTTCTATTGTTCCCTGCTGAACTCCAGCCATAGCTAGAGCCTTCAACTCTTCTTCACTAACTTCCTCTACCTTGTGATTACCAACTAAAATATTGGTTAATTTTTCCATCAACCAAATAATTGGCAAAAAGAACTTTCTCAAAAAAAAGATAAAAGGAGCAAACTGACGAGACAACCAAGGAGCATGAGAAGAAGCAAAAGACTTCGGAACTATTTCTCCAAAAATTAAAATAACTATAGTCATTATACCAGTGGTCAAACCGATTACAGCTGAATCAAAATAATTAGTAAAAATAACAGTAGCCAAAGAAGCGGCGGCAATATTAACAATATTATTACCAATCAAAACTGTTATAAGTAAAGATCTGGGATTTTCTTTCAACTTTTTAACTGTAAGAGCATTTTTCTTCTTAGCTTCAATCATGGCTACAATTTTAGCCTCACTTAAGCTTAAAAAAACAACTTCAGCCGAAGAAAAAAAGGCTGATAAAACTACAAGAATAAGTAAAAACAGAAGATCAGGGTCCATAATATTGGGTTTTAGATTAATACTTTAAAGTATTAAAGATAATAAATAATTATAAAGTCAATTTCTTAAAATTAGCACTTCTTAGGCCCTTTGGCAAGTAAGCTTGCCCTTCATCATTTTCTTCGGGAGTATATTTGTAATCTTTGCCATAGCCAATGTCTTTCATTAATTTTGTTGGTGCATTTCTTAAATAAACTGGAACCGACAAAGAGCCACTTTGATTAATTTCCTCCATGGTTAAATTATAAGCTTTATAAACAGCAATACTTTTTTTAGACTTAGCCAAATAAATAACAGCCTGAGCCAAAGCTAAACTGCATTCGGGCAAACCTATTTTAGCACAAGCTTCAAAAGCCTGATTGGCAATCATTAAAGCACTATTATTAGCTAAACCAATGTCCTCACTGGCAAACCTAATAAGTCTCCTGGCAATATACAAAGGATCTTCGCCGGATTCAATCATTCTGGTCAACCAATAAAGAGAAGCTTTGGCATCATTTCCTCTGATTGATTTATGCAAAGCTGAAATTAAATTATAATGTTCTTCGCCATTTTTATCATAAAAAAGCTGAGGTTTGTTAGCTAACTTTTTTATTAAATCTAAGTCTGCTTTTTCACCTGATTTAAAAACGGCTTCTACAATATTTAAAGCCCGACGAGCATCACCAGCACTTAAATTGGCTATCAATCTTTTTTCCCGAGCACCCATTTCTAATTTAAGTTCTTTAACAGCTCTATTAATAATTTTCAATAAATGCTCTTCCTCTAGATTTTCCAAAATCAAAACTTTTAATCTAGAGAGCAAAGCAGAATTAACTGAAAAACTAGGATTTTCAGTTGTGGCCCCAATAAGTATTAACAGTCCGTTTTCAATATGAGGAAGAAGAGCATCTTGTTGAGCTTTGTTCCAACGATGAATTTCATCAATAAATAGTATAGTTTTCTTTTTAAATCTTCTATTTTCTTCAGCCCTAGTTATTATTTCTTTCAAATCTTTAATACCACTACTAACGGCTGAAAGTGAAATAAATTCTGTCTTGGTTTCTTTGGAAATAATATGAGCCAAAGTCGTCTTGCCGACGCCAGGAGGGCCCCAAAAAATCAAAGAAGTCAATTGATCTTTTTCAATCACTGATTTTAACCAAGTGTTTGGTCCGGCTATTTTTTCTTGACCAACAAAATCGCTTAGTTTTTGAGGGCGGAGAATATGTGCTAGGGGTATGTCCATATAATATAATTATAGCAAAATGTTTTACTGAAAACAAAAAAAGACCAAAATGGCCTTTTTTTAAAAAACAATAAAATAAAAATTATTTTAAAATGGAACCAACAATCGTTGATCTTATTGCTCTAACTTTATTAGAGCTTCCTTTATAATACTCTGGAGGTGCTTTAGGAATTGCCTTGGCCTCATTTATAAATTTGAATGAATAAGAAGGTCTAATTCCAGCTACTGCTGAAGCAGTATCCAATTCTGTAGAGGACCAATAATAACTATCATAAATACTTAAATTAGTTAAAAGATAATTTAATTCATTACTTGAAGGTAAATACCAATCATCATATCCTCCTCCTTGATAATCACTCGCTATTTCAGCAGCACTAGAGCCACCACAAGGATGAGACATGATAGCTAAAGTATTGTTTTTTCCATCGGTACTAGAAGAAGCTCCGATAAGGACACCATCACAACCCCAAGAAACTCCTGAGCTTTGATCACTTGTTGCTGCCACAAAAATTTTAGTCTCACCAACACCTGGATATTCTTTATAAAAAACTATACCACCACCGCAAGAATCTCCTATTTTATCTAAATCTGTACATTCGGTCTCTTGAATAATCGGCCCTTCTCCACCCTCGTCTTCGGAGTCAAAAACTAATTTTCTAATAACCAAGGCACTCATGTTTTCATTATCTGGTGATTGATCTTCTAAAAACATTAAATAAATAGTATTATTATCTATCAACATCGAAATATTAGAAAAAGTTTCACTATAAGAAGCGATCGGCCCAACATTTTCCCAAGAAGAACCATTAAATCTTTTTACCTCTACTAAGCCAGGGTTAGTAGCTGGATTAGTAGCCGAAACACTACTACCATTTTTATAAGCTACATAAGGAACTTCATTGTAAATATAAAGATCTAGTTGAGAGGCGTGACCAACAGAAAAAACTCCATCATTTGGTCCAAGGGGCTGCCAAGAAGTTCCGTTAAATTTTAAAGCTACGCCTCTTTCACCAACACCTCCGCTTGCAACATCTACACCACCTTGATAAACAACATATAAATCACCATTATTACTTATTTGAAAATCAGAATGAACATAACGCTCTGTATGAAGTATCTCAATTGGGGCACCAACCAAATTCCAAGCACTTCCATCAAACTTCTTAACTATCCATTTAGGAAGACTATCATCACAACCACCTAAATACATAACATAAAGTTCTCCATTATGAATTCGAAGAATTGGTCTGCTTCCTTTTTGACCATTGGAAACAGTTGGTCCAACTTGTTCCCAAGCGCTATTAACAAACTTAACCACATAAGCTTCGGTAGAAATCTCATCTCTATAAGCTACGTAAGGAATGTTGTCATAAACAGCTAGAGAAGGGTGACAAGCGGCATCAAAAGAAGTAGACTCTCCAAGTGACTCCCAAATACCACCTACAAATTTTTTAGTAATAATCATATCGGTATCACCCCTGTCTTTGTAAGAAATATAAGGAATACCATTAAAAATTTGCATAGTTGAATCACCACTACTATTTAACGGACCATCTATTCTACCTCCTAGTGGTTCCACGCTTGTTTCATTGACTTTAGCTATTTTTAAATAACGACTTTCTGAACCATCTCGATAAGAAGCATAGAGTTCATTGTTGTAAACATCTAGATTAGAGCTACAACCATATTCGGACAAAACTGGGGAACTATAGGTTTGCCAAATACAGCCAGATGAATCAACTAAACAATCATTTTCAGTTGAATCACCGCCTCCATCATCACCACCTTCAATTCCACAATCTTGACTTAATACCCCTCCTGGAGTCAAACATTTAGGGCCAGAATCTAAATTATTAGCATCCTTTCCTAAACAAAAAGATAAAAGATAAGTACGATTATTATTTTGAGGTTGATAAGTATATGAGTTTTGATCACCAGTACAACTTCCATCAGCTACAGCCGGAGCAGCAGGAATGGCCTGCATATAAATATCAGAAACCCCAGCGATTTGACCAGAATTCCATTCTTCTTCAGTTGGATAACGATTGTGTTCATTAAAAAACAATTCTAAAGCAGTTTGCATTTGTTTAACATCCGCTAAACGCTTAGAGTCGCGAGCACGAGAACGGGCTTGTTGTAAAGCTACTACTGCTAGAGTGGCAAGGATTCCAATTATAGCTATTACTACTAGGAGTTCAATGAGAGTAAAGGCTTTCTTTTGTTTAAACATAATGTTTATAATTAATTTTATTTTAAAATATCAGTATTTAAAAATTATTAAATTAATCTATTTTAATTATATCTATAATTCTTTTTTTAAACAATAAAGGGTTTGAGTATTTATTCTGGATTCCAGTTTTCGTCGCACGAATTCAATAGTTAAATAATTATTGCCTAAAATCACAAATATCCTTAAAATCACAAAAAGAGCAATTGAAAGTTGATGGCTTGGGCAAAAATTCTTTTTTATTTATTTCTTCAATGCTCTTTTTTAACCACTCTAAAGTTTTGTCGATGTCTTTTTCTTTAGCTTCAAAGCTAAGTTTATTATTGGCTTCCAAATAATAATAACTCATCTTTTCCACTTCTAAACTCAAAACACTTTCAATCATTATTTTATATAAAAGTAACTGTCGTTTATCATCAGCACTTAAAGATTCTTTAGCATTTCCAGTTTTATAGTCTATTATTTCAAATTTACCATTTTCTAATTTATCAATTCTATCAATTCTACCAATTATAGTTTGATTATTAAATTTATACCTTAAGTCTTTTTCTAAAAAGTATATTTGTGGCAATTTGCCAGAAAGTAAAGATTTGCAAAAATTTTTTAAAATATCCTTACCTTTTAAATTGTATTCATTTCTAACTAACTTATCCTCATAGCCTTCATCTTGCCAAAATTGACGATAAAGATCTAAAATTCTTTTTTCATTCAATTCTTTTATACTTATTTTCTGATCAGAAAACAAATCGGACTGCAAATTATTCCCACCTTGAAGTATTGGCAAAAGAAAATGATAAAGAGTGTTGTGAATAACTTTTCCAAAGGTTAAATTATACTTTTCAGTTGGAACTGGAACTTTTAATAAATGAGCATATTTATATTGCAAGGGACATTTATCAAAAGATGCAAATTGAGAATAAGAAAAATAAGACGGCAATTTTAACTCCTCTTTGACTAATAAAAACTCACCTAAGTTTTCCTCAGAAATTGTTTTTAAATCTTTAAAAAAATCCAAATCATCAAAATTTATTTTTTCAGATACACTTAACTCCAAATTTGACTCCTTTATAAAAAGTGAAGGTCTTTTTTCTCGAGCCCCACCATAATCTTTAGAACAAGTTAGATATAGACTTTCTTTAGCACGAGTTAAAGCTACATAAAATAAGCGCCTTTCTTCTTCAATATGAAAATTATCAGAGTCTCCAAGCTTTTCCTTGATTAAAAGTTGAGGAACTGGAATTTTATCTTTTCGATTATCACTAGGAAAACGTCTCTCCACCAAATCAACCAAAAAAACATGTTTGAATTCTAAGCCCTTGGCCGAATGAACTGTCATAACCTTAACTGTATCCACGTCAACAAAATCATTTTTTAATCTACCAAAATCACCGGCCTCTAATTCAAAATCTAAAACCTCTAAAAAATCTTTCAATCTTAAATTTTCATCATCCGCTTCAAATTTTTTTATTTTCTGATAAAACTGATTGATATAGGAAAAAATCTCTTTGTCTTTTTCATGATTTAAATTTTTTAAAATTTCACTATCATAAACAAATTTAACAAAAACATGACTTGGTTTTTTATCACGCGCCAAAACGCTATGAGCCTCAATTAAATTTAAAAGTTTGTTTATTTTTGGTAAAGAATCTGAAGCAACTCCCTTTATTTTTTCGGCATTCTGTAAGCCTTCAAATAAAGACCAATATTTCTTCTTAGACTCTTTGATTATATTTTGTAAATCAAGGTAGCTTATCTTAAACTCTGTCATATTCAAAACCCGAAATAAAGCTGATGATTCGCGATAATCGTCTAATAATCTAAAATAAGAAATTATATCCAAAATTATTGGCTTATAATAAAGACCTTTAAGAGAAACAAAATGATTAGGTATATTTAAGCGACTAAGCTCTTTTGAATATTTATCAGCTGAATCATTAGTTCTAGTTAAAATAGCAAAATCTAGCCAATTACATTCTGGATCTTTTTTATAAATTTCTAAAATTTTAGAACTAACAAAACTCATTTCGTCAGATTCATTTAAAAAATTATAAGCTGAGATAGGGCTAGCTTTTAAGTCTTCTGATTCAAAGTAAGATTTTAATTTTTTATCAATTCCCAGTTTAACCTCTAAACGATTAGGATTGTTATGAGAAATAAAGTTATAAGCCAAATCAAGTATCTCTTGTCGGGAGCGATAGTTGCGAGTTAAAACTATTTCTTTAGCTTGAGGATAATCATCTTTAAACTGCATAATATTAGAAATAGAAGCTCCTCTAAACTTATAAATAGACTGATCATCATCACCAACTACCATTAAATTATTTTTTTTACCAGCCAAAATTTTAATTAATTCATACTGAGAAAAATTAGTATCTTGAAATTCATCCAACATTAAATATTTAAATTTTGTTTGATAAATTTTTAAGATGTTTGGCCTGGTTTTAAAAAGTTTAATAGTATAATTTATTAAATCAGCAAAATCTAAATTACCATCTTCAAGCATGATTTTGTTATAGACAGAAAAAGCTTCAGCCAGCTCCTTGGTTTTTTTAAGCTCTAAGACTTCTTCTTCGCTGAAATCTTTTATTTTTTTAGATTTTTTTTCAAGTTCCAAAGAATGACTCAAATATTCCTCTGGTGAAATATTTTCGTCTTTTAAACGAGAAAAGTGATTTAATAATTCTTTAATAAACTTATTAGGATTTCCAGCAGGAGCATAATAATCTAGTTTAAAGCTAGCTAAATTCTTTTTTACAAAAATCCACTGAGCTGTCTCGTCTAGCAATTTAAAATCAGGACTCAAACCAATTTCGAGGGCATGATCGCGCAAAACTCTTTCTCCAAAACCATGAAAAGTATTAATCCACAAATCAACATAACCATAGGGCAAAATTTTATCAGATCGTTCAATCATCTCATTGGCGGCTTTTTCGGTAAAAGTAGCTAAAAATATTTCATCTGTTTTTATTCCCTCTTCCAAAATTAGATAAGCTAAACGATTAATCAAAACTGTAGTCTTGCCGGTTCCAGCTCCAGCTACCACCAAAAGAGGCCCATCTTTGTGCTTAACGGCTTCTAATTGTTCCTTATTAAGCTTTTTTAAGTCTTGTCTAAATGAGTCTAAATCGACTTGTATGTTTTTTTTGCTTTTCATATACTAACATTATACACTATTTTATAGCCCAAAGTAAATAAAAAACAGAACAAAATCTAATTATAAAAAAATGTGCTATAATAAAATTATGAATAAATACAAAAATAAATTTGCAACATTTTTAAAAGGCTTCGCCATGGGAACAATTGATATAATTCCCGGTATTTCTGGTGGCACCATGGCTTTAATTTTAGGTATTTATGAAAAAATAATACTAGAATTAAAAAAAATAAATTTTAAAAACTTAAAAAACTTATTATTAAAAAAGGGGGATAAAGAAAAAACAGAAAAAATAGATTTAAATTTTTTAGTTTGTTTATTTTTAGGAATAATCATGGCTATTGTATCTTTAGCTAAACTAATACACTATCTTTTACAAAACCATCCTAGTCAAATTTATGGATTTTTCTTTGGACTAATATTGTCTTCCATCTTCCTTCTTTTACCCAAAAAATTCTATAAAAACAAAAATTATTTATTTCTAATTCCCGGCTTTATAATTGCCTGGCTTATTTCTTCATCTGGCAGTCTAAATTCTCCCAATACTTATTTTAATATATTCTTAAGTGGTTTTTTGGCAATTTGCGCTATGATATTACCAGGAATAAGTGGTTCATTTATACTTTTAATGCTAGGGAAATATGAATTCATGATATCTATTTTAAAAAACCCCTTTGCTCATAATAATCTTTTTTATATTGCAATATTTGTTTTTGGTTGCTTATTAGGATTGTTATCATTTGTAAAATTACTAGGATTTTTATTTAAAAAATACAAAGAACAATCTCTAGCTGTTTTAATCGGCTTTATGGCTGGTGCTTTAAAAAAAATTTGGCCATTTAATCAAGAAGCAATTGATGAAAAAAACTTCTCTATAAACATCGCACTAATCATTCTTCTAATAATCCTAGGAACAACACTGGGGGTGCTTATACCAAGAATAGCTAAAACAAAAAACAGGGGATAAACCCCTGTTTTTTTCTTATAATATATTAAGCTGCATTTTTATATTTATTTTCTATCTCAGCTCTCCCCATTCGAGCTAGTTGTCCAATAAGTTCTTTCTTTTTATACAAAAGATCCACCTTTTCTTGCCCTCTGTCCATTTTAGCTATTTTTCTATTGACCTCCATTATCTCGCTTAACTTATTCTTTAATTCTGGCGTTGTTGCCCCTGAAGAATCAATACCGCCACTGAAAGAAGCTCCCAAATCCATAGAAACACTAGCAGTATGAGTTAAGCTTCTAATCATCTTTTCTAAACTTTTTAAATCTTCTTGATATTTTTCTTCTTTGGTTTTTTCTCTACCCTTAAACATTTCTCCTATTTTACCAAAAATTGATTTTCTAGCCTTATTAAGCTCTTCACTAGCCTTTAAATCAGCCTCTGCCAAATCTGAAGCAGTGACTTCGTTTTTATTTTCAACCACTATTCTTTCCTCTTTTTGGTCTTCGCTAGTTTTAATTTCTTCATTCTCAGCTTTCTTGTCTAAAGTAGCATTTTCAAAATTCATATTTTTATAAATAACAGTTTATTTCTTGAAATAAACAATTATTATTAATTAATTTTTAAAATCTTAATTACTATAAGTTAATTATATCACAAAAAACAAAATTAGTCAATAGCTGTTTTGCTTAATAAAAAAGCCTTGTTTTAATAAAGGCTTTTGTTTTTAGTTTAAAAAAGACAACATTGGCACATAACAGCCAATATAGTCGCTTTTTTTAGGTTTCTTTTTTTTGGAATAATAATACAAAAACAACTCATTCGCAATAATTGAATTATTGTCTATGAAATCATAAAACACTTCTGTAATCTTATTCTGAGACTTAAAATCTTTTTCTATTTTTTTGATTCGCTTGTTAATTTCAGCCTCAGAATCAAAAAGCATAATATGATTTGTAAGTACCCATCTATATTTATCGTCCTTAGTCATCATTTTTATTTTTAAAATACTTCTAAAAACTTTAGCATAAAATTAAAAAAAGTCAAGACCCCGAAAGAGTCTTGACTAAACACAAAAATAAACAAATTTGTTCTAAACTTTAATAACTACCGGCAAAACCATTGGCCTTCTTTTAGTAGCGCCAAATAAAAACTGTCCAATTTCATTTCTAATTTTGTTTTTAATATAATCATCATCAGCTGGGGTTTCTGGGTTTTGATCTCTGACTATTTTCTTAACTCTATCTCTGGTTTTTTCTATTAAATCTCTATTTTCTTTCATGTAGATAAAACCTCGAGAAATTAAATCAGGACTACCAATTAAAGCGCCAGATTTAGCATCAATAGTGGCAATAACAACAATCATTCCATCTTCGGCCATCATTCTTCTATCACGAAGAACTATACTAGAAACATCTCCAACCCCTAAACCATCAACCATTACATACTCTGTTGGAACTTTTTCTTTGGTTAAAGTTCCAATGACATTATATTTTTTATTAGCAATTATTTTTTCTCCTTTTTTAAATTCTACTACCTGACCATTATCAGCTACAAAAATATTTTCTTTAGGAATACCAATCTGTTCGGCTAAATCTGCATGAGCCTGAAGCATATAATGATTAGCCTCAATTGGCATAAAATACTGTGGTTTAATAAGTCTCATCATTAACTTTAAATCTTCTTGCTTGGCGTGTCCTCCAGCATGAATATCCATCATCTTATAGTTAATTATTTTAGCACCCTGTCTAACCACCATGTCCATTAAATTTTGAATACTTCTTTCATTGCCGGGAATAACTGAAGAAGAAAAAATAACAGTATCTCCTTTCTTCAAACTAACTGAACGATGCTCTCCGTTTACAACTCTAGATAAAAAAGCATTGCTTTCTCCTTGAGCTCCAGTTCCAATAATTATAATCTTATCATCTCTTACTCTATTTAAATCACGATCTTCAACCAAAATCTTTGGATCAAACTTTAAATAGCCAATTTGATGAGCCACCTCAACGTTTTCATTCATACTTCTTCCTTGAAGAGATATACGACGACCATATTTAGCAGCTAAATCAAAAATCTTTTGAACACGACTAAGCTGAGAAGCAAAAGTTCCAATAATGACCCTACCTGTTATTTTGTCAAACAATTTACCCATTTCATCTCCAATGGCTGACTCTGAGATTTGATAGCCAGGATGAGTTGCATCAGTTGAGTCTGACATTAAAAACAAAATATCATCTGAACCAATTTGAGCTATACGATTTAAATCAGCTGGTTTATCATTTACTGGTGAAAAATCTATTTTAAAATCACCAGTATGCACTATTTTGCCAAGTGGTGTTGTAATAATAGCTGCAAAACAATCAGGGATAGAATGATTAACTCTAAAAAATTCTATACTCAACTTATCTGATAATTTGATTTTATCATTTTCAGTTATTTCTTTTATTTTAAGAGTTGGCGCATCTCTAAATTCAACTGCTCTTTTTCTAACCAATCCAGCCGTCATTTTACCCATTAACATTGGAGGGTTGCCAATTTTACCCATAATATGAGGAATTCCGCCAATATGATCATAGTGCCCATGAGTTATAAAAACAGCTTTAATCCAATCTTTTTTGTCTTCTAAATATGAAACATTAGGAATAATATAATCAATACCAGGCATGTCTTCTTCTGGAAACTGCAAACCCATGTCAATAATTATTATTTCTTTTTCATACTCAACCAACATCATGTTACGACCAACCTCTTCTAAGCCACCCAAAGCCATAATTCTTAATTTACCACTCAAATCTTTAGGTGCTAAATTAACAAATTGATCACGTAAATCATTGTTTGAATTTAGAGTTTTTTTTCCATTAAAAGAGGGTCGGCGATTATAGCCAGAAGACCGATTATTTCTTCCCCTAAAATTTCTGTTAGGAGAAAAATTTTTTTTACTTGCTGTATTTGTCCTTTTAACAAGATGACTACTTGTTTTTTCTGTATTATCTTTCTTTTCTGACTGAGAAGGTAATACTGATTTGTATTTTCTAATCATAAAATTACTAAAAACCAGATAAAATCTGTTTTTTAAAAAAGTATTAAATTTTTATATATTTTAGAAGTTAATTCTTCGTTTAGTTTTTATATACCAAGAAGTAATATTGCTAAATCTATCAGCTGGATCTGAAATAGCTGTAACATCAAAACCTTTTATTTTTTTATCTTGAACATAAGTATAGTTAGGGAAATAAAGGAAAACTGCTGGCAAGTCATTATTTAATAGTTCTTGAAATTTTTTATATTTTTCAATTCTATCATTAATATCTAAACTCATCCTAGCTTCTTCCAATAATTTATCAACTTCCTTATTTTTATAAGAAACAACATTTAAACCATTTTCACCAGACTGAGAAGAATGCCAAAACAAATAAGAATCAGGATCATTGCCAACTACTTGACTTAAAAGCAAAATTTCAAAATTTTTGTTTTTAATTATTTCGCTTTGAATTTGGCTAGAATCTATAATTTTTACAAAAGTCTTAACACCAATAGATTCCCAATTAGATTTTACAAAATTGGCAACATCAATATTGTCTGATAAATTAACTGTTGTTAATTTTAAAAATAAATATTCACTGCCCTTAACTCTCCATAAGCCACTCATTTCATAATCTTCAGCTTCTACTTCACTCAATATTTTTTTCTTAATTTGCCAATCACTAATTAACTCCACTTTTTCTCTAACAGTTTTCAGTTTTTCCTCATATTCTAAAACCAAAAGCTCATTATCATCTAAAACCTCTGATTCCTCATTTAAATCTAATAACTCTTCTTCGGAACCACCATCAGAATCTTCTTCGGTCTCTTCTTCAGATTCTTCCTTAATTTCAACCTTGTTTTTTTCTAAATTAATTAGCTCTCTAATTAAAGAAACATCTTCTTCACTAATTTCCATTTCTTGCCATTTCAAGTCTTCTAATATTTTTTTAGCTTCCTCTGGGTTGTAATTATATTTTTCAATATCATTGTTATAAGCAAAATTATTAGGAAGAATTGGGCCATAAGCCAAGCCAGCATTAGCCGAAAAGATATCATTTATTAAAGAATTTTTATCAACAGAAATAGCTAAAGCTCTTCTAACGTCTTTGCTTTGCAGTATTTGACTATTTTTTTGATTAAAAAACAAAGAAGATATTTGCGGTAAATTTAATCTATGAAAATTTAAAGAATTCTGAGAAATTAAATTATCCTTTAAATTGTTTGGCAAATAACTAATGCCATCAACCAAATTATTATTTAAAGAATCTATTAAACTTTCAAAATAAGGAAAAAACTTAAAATTTAAATTAGTAATATAAGGAACTTGACCATAGTACCTGTCATTAGCCACCAATGTCATTTCCTTTATTTCTCCTGATTTATTTTTAGCTAAAGATTTAAATTTATAAGGACCAGACCCTATTGGATTTAAATTAAGCTCGGCCAATAAAGCATTTTTAGGCTCAACTCCTATCCATAAATTCTGAGGCAATATCCCAAAGGTCAACATTTCTAAAAAAGCAGCATAGGGTTCGGCTAAAATAAACTTAAAATTATTTTCATCTATTTTTTCTATCTCTACACCAACAAAAGAAGATCTAAGCGGAGAACTATATTCCTGATTTTTGATAGCTTCAAAAGTAAAAACAATATCGTCAACACTCAATCTCTCATCATGATGCCAATAAATATTATTTTTAATTTTAAAACTATATTCTTTTCCATCCTCACTAACTTCATACTTATCAACCAAGTCATTAACAAGTAAACCATTAACATCCCTCTTAAATAGGGAAGAAAAGATAAGAGAGCTTAAATCACGATCAACGTCATTGGCCAAATCATAAAGCGGATTTATATTTTTAGGAAAACCAAGAAGCGCCTCAGAATAAAGGCCTCCCTTTTCCGGAACTATCTCTAAGTTTTTTTTATAAAATCTGAAGCCTAAAAAAACTAAAGAAAACAAAATCAAAGATAAAGAAATATAAATAAATATTTTTTCTTTGAAACTTAACACTTTTTTAGTATATTTCATCTGTCTGAAACTAGGAATTTTATGAGGAGATAAAGAATAAACTAATTTTTTATCCAAGTCTTCATAATTTTCTTTAAAATCATTATCTTCCTTAACATCGTTTAACTTGTCTTTATTTTTTCTATTAAAAAAAGAAAAAAGATTAGAAATAAAAAACTGCTTGCTCTTTTTGAGACCTTCTTTTAGATTTCTTTTTTGATTAAATAAACTCACAAAAAAATATATTAAGATTCACCTTGGAATCAATATGGAGGAACCTATCTACTTAAAAGTAAATTGGCGATTGAATTGGCAAAAAATAAAACTGCCAAAACTATAGTTAAAACAAAAAGCTTTTTTTCAATACCTCTCTTGGTTAAAAAAACAGCACTATTTCCACCAAAAACACTACCCAAAGCAGCTCCCTTGTTTTGAAGCAAAATAACTACTATTAAAAAAATTGATATTACTATTTGACTTATTTGAATCCAAGACATATTTATTTAATGTTTGATTTAACTTTTTCTACTATTAAAGCTAAAACTTTTTTATTATTAACAGCTAAATCAGCCAAAATCTTTCTATCAACAGCAATATTTTCTTTTTTTAAGGCCCCCATAAACTTTGAATAAGAAAGTCCATGATCTTTTACAAAAGCACCTATCTTAATTTGCCACAAAGCTCTGGCTGTTCTTTTCTTTTTTCGACGATCAACAAAAGCATGGGCACCAGCTTTAGTTCTAGCTGTTCTAGCTAATTTTATAAGCTTTTTTCGTCCCCATTTATAACCTTTAACTTGTTTTAATACTTTTTTTCTTCTCTTGGAGTGCATCACCCCTCTTTTTACTCTTGGCATATTATAGAAATGAAACTAAAAACAAAAGTTTTTTAAATTCAAAATTAATAATTAACTGTACGGAGTTAACCTTTTAACGGTTCTCTCTAATGTTTTAGACAAAGTCATATCTCTTCTTTTTTGTCTTGTAACGTTACCTGATTCTCGAGAATTAAAGTGATCTTGTCCAGCCTTACGATGTTTTACCTTGTCCTTAGCTGTCTTAGTAAAACGCTTAGTCGTTGCTTTATGAGTTTTTATTTTCGGCATATTTTTAATTAAAAGCTAAAAAATCAGGCCTAAACCTGTTTTTTTGTCTATTTTACCTTATTAACTAATATTATACTAAAGCCTCCGGGCTGTTTTGTCAAGCCCTGCTCCTCTTCTATGGATAAGTCTGATTTAGCTTTTAAGCTCGAGCAAAACTCTAACATAAGTTCTTTAGCCTTGTCAGCATGTTGTTTTTCTCTCCCTCGAAGATTTAAATCAATTTTAACCTTATTACCCTTAGCTAAAAATTTAAGAGCTTGTTCGACTCTAACATCAAAATCATGCTTACTTATTCTAAAAGTAAGTCTAATATTTTTAATTTCTACTTTTTTTTGTAAAACCTTCTGTTTGTGTCTTTTTTTCTCTTGTTCGTATTTAAATTGACCTAAATCTAAAATTTTAGCTACTGGCATGTCAGCCTTAGGATTAACTTCTACCAAATCTAAACCAACCTCTTTGGCCATTTCAATAGCTTTATAGGTTTCTATTACTCCAACATTTTCTCCATCCTCATTAATCAAAAAAACTTTTTCGGCTTCAATTTTTTCGTTAGACTTAAATTGTTTTTGATTTTTACTCTTATCAACCTTAGGAAATCTAAACTTTCTTCTCATTTTTAGTTAAATTTAATTTTAAAATAGAAATTAATTGAGCGGGTAACGGGAATTGAACCCGTCTCTCGACCTTGGCAAGGTCGCATAATAGCCACTATACGATACCCGCAACGTGCCGCGGGGGAGAATCGAACTCCCACGATATTGCTATCACTGGATTTTAAGTCCAGCGCGTCTACCAGTTCCGCCACCACGGCTTATTTTTTTTTGTTTGTGGAGATGACGGGAATTGAACCCGTGTCCACTAAGTTTTTTCAAATACTTTTACAAGATTATCTCAATTAATTGTTTCACTATTATTTTTAAAAATTGAGCTAAAAAAAATAATAGCTATCTTTCTTTATCTTCAAGTTTTTGAAGAAAGATACCCAAAAACCCTATCCTTATAAATGACACCGGCGATTGGCTATAAGGAGTTACCAGACCGATGGTTGAGCTAATTTATTAAGCTACAACAGGAGCGAAAGCTGGAACTTTCCATGAGAAAGCAGCTTTCTTTAAAGTGTTTTTTGCACTTATTTTTTTGAGCAGGTTAAGCGATGCTCAGCGCTCCTTGAATACTTGAAAATGATCTTAATGTCGAAGCCGATCATCCCCAAAAAATACTACAAACTTGTTTTTAACTTACTTTTTAATAAAGTTTTTATCTGTCGATTTTCATCTCTTTTTTTAATACTTTCCCTCTTGTCATAAGTTTTTTTTCCTCTCCCAACTGCTATCTCCAACTTTATAAAACTGCCTTTAGTATATAACTTAACTGGAATAACTGTCAAGCCCTTTTCTTGTTTTTTAGAAAACAAATGGTCTAATTCTTTTTTTCTTAATAAAATTTTACGATCTCTTTCCGCATCATAATCATCTATTGGCCCAGCAAATTTATACAAAGAAACATGACAAGCAATTAAATAAGCAGCCATTTTCTCGCTTTCATCCGGCTTAAAAGAAATATAAGCTCCTTTTAAATTAACTTGGCCAGACCTAATAGACTTAACTTCATGTCCAAACAAAACCAAACCAACATCATAAGTCT
The DNA here is from genome assembly GCA_964572055.1 of uncultured Gammaproteobacteria bacterium. GTDB lineage: Bacteria > Patescibacteriota > Patescibacteriia > Patescibacteriales > UBA12465. The sequence continues at coordinate 64,396 of CAZNDY010000001.1, read as the reverse complement.
CTAAAAACTCATAATCAAACCTGGCTCTTTTATTTATTGCTAGAATCATCTTTTAATATGTTCCACTTTTTTAGAGAATCAATTGTCTTTTGATTAAGCAAGCTATTCTCTAAATAAGCTTTATAATGAGGGCTTTCTATATTTTTAATTGCTTCTGGACTTTTTTCGTATCTTTTTTTAGTTGATTCAATTTCCTTGCTCAATTCAGCCTCAGAAATACTCATCTTTTCCTCTTTAGCAATTTCTTTTAAAATCAAAGCACTTTTAACTCTTTTAGTGGCATTAGGCAATATTTCCAACATTAATTGATCTTGACTCTTGTTAATGCTTTGTAAATAATCATTAAAGCTACCACCCTGAGAAGCAATACTGCTTTCCATTTCCTTCATCATCAGGCTAGCTTCGTTTTTAACTAAACTTTCTGGAATATCACCAAATTTTGAGTCTTCTACAATTTTCTCTAAAAGCTTAATCTCCATTTTTTGATCATCTTCTCTTTGTTTTTGAATTTCAACTGTTTTTTGAATATTTTCTTTTAAGGCAGCAACATTTTTAAATTGAAAAATTTTAGCCAAATCGTCATTTAATTCTGGCAATTCTCTTTGATAAACTTCCTTAATCTCAACTTTAAAATCAACTAATTTGCCGGCTAAATTTTTATTATAATGTTTTTCTGGATAAACTAAACTAAACTCTTTTTTATCACCCTTCTTCAGGCCAACAATATTTTTATCAAAACCATCAACAAAATAATTCTTACCAGTTAAAATTGTAACTTCTGGGTTTTGTCCATCTTCAACCGGAACATTGTCAATAAATAAATTAACACTAGCAATTACTTTATCGCCCTTTTCTATGCTCTTATCAGAAATAGTTTCTTTAGCTCTCATTTCTAGCAAGTCATTAATAATTTTATTTACCTCTTCTTCTTTTACAACCAGCTTTTCTTGTTTTAAATTTAAATCTTTATATTTGC
>CAZNDY010000001.1:0-63320 GCA_964572055.1 uncultured Gammaproteobacteria bacterium | reverse complement strand
CTTAATTCAACGCTTAATTCAACTTGTCCTTTTTCTAAATCTTTTCTTGTAACATTCATAAATATAAAAAATTAATTAATAATCAGTTTTTTTATTATAACAAAAAAATATAAAAATAAAAGCCTTGTTTCTAAAAAAGCAAGGAAATAGTCCTTGCTTTTTTATATTAGCAAATTTCAGCTAAGATTTACAATAACAATCCAATAATCAACAAAGCTACGATATTAATAATCTTAATCATTGGATTAATCGCTGGTCCGGCAGTATCTTTATAGGGGTCACCAACGGTATCACCAGTTACAGCTGCTTTATGAGCATCTGATCCTTTCCCACCAAAGTGACCTGACTCAATGTACTTTTTAGCATTATCCCAAGCACCACCACCTGAAGTCATAGAAATAGCTACAAAAATACCAGTAATAATTGAACCAATAAGCAATCCACCCAAAGCATCTACTCCTAATAAAAAGCCAACTAGAATTGGGGCTATAACTGGAATTAAGGCAGGAACAATCATAGCTCTTAAAGCTGATTTGGTTACAATATCTACTGTTTTACCATAATCTGGTTTTTGGCTTCCATCCATAATTCCTGGTTTTTCTTTAAATTGAGATCTAACATCTTCAACTACTGAGCCAGCTGATTTACCAACAGCTCTCATAGCCAATGATCCAAAATAGTAAGGAAGTAAACCTCCAATAAATAAGCCAACTAAAACACTAGGATTATCAATAGCAAAAACATATTTTTCTCCAGCTCTATAAGTATAATCAGCAAACAATACTAAAGTAGCCAAAGCAGCACTACCAATAGCATATCCCTTAGTAACAGCCTTGGTTGTGTTACCAACAGCATCTAATGGATCAGTTATGTTTCTAATATCCTCTCCTAATTCAGCCATTTCAGCAATTCCTCCAGCATTATCAGTAATTGGACCGTAAGAATCAATAGCGACTATAATACCAGCCATTGAAAGCATGGCCACCGCAGCAATAGCAATACCGTATAAACCAGCCAAACTATAAGCTCCTAAAATAGCAGAAGCGATTACTAAAATTGGCAACATTGTTGATTCCATAGAAACAGCTAAGCCAGCAATCACGTTTGTTCCATGACCAGTCTTAGAAGCCTCGGCAATGTCCTTAACAGGTTTAAATTTAGTTGAAGTATAATATTCGGTTATAAAAACCATTAAACCAGTAACAACTAAACCAATTAAAGCACTTAAATAAATATTTAAAAATGGGAAAACAGAATTATCAGCCATAAACCATTTAACAGCTGGATAAAAAGCAATAGCTGAAATTAAGCCAGAAGCTATCAAGCCTTTATATAAAGCTTGCATGATGTTTTTATTTTTTCCTAATCTAATAAAATAAATACCAATAATAGAAGATATAATTGAAATACCACCCAAGAATAAAGGTAATAATATTTTATCACTAGAATCGCCAAAAAATATCAAACCTAAAACCATAGCAGCAATTGAAGTAACTGAATAGGTTTCAAAAAGGTCGGCTGCCATACCAGCACAATCACCAACATTATCACCAACATTATCAGCGATAACAGCTGGATTTCTTGGATCGTCTTCAGGAATGTCAGCTTCAACTTTTCCAACAAGATCAGCTCCCACGTCAGCTGCCTTAGTATAAATACCTCCTCCTAAACGAGCAAAAATTGAAATTAAAGATCCTCCAAAACCAAAACCAATTAAAGCGTGTAAATCTTTAGTTAAAAAATAAAAACCAGCAGTTCCTAATAAAGCCAAACCAACAACCAACATTCCAGTAATACTACCGCCCTTAACAGCTACATCTAAAGCCTTTTTCAAGCCCCCACGAGCTGCTTCAGTTGTTCTAACGTTAGCTCTAACACTAATATGCATACCGATATAGCCTGCTAAAGCTGATAAAACAGCACCTGACAAAAAAGCTAGGGCGGTTATAATCCCTAAAGAAGGAACTAGGGCAATAATCACAAATAAAATTAAAGCTACAATTGCAACCGTCTTGTATTGACGATTCAAGAAAGCCTTTGCACCAGCTTGAATAGCGCTAGCTATTTCTTGCATTTTTTCATTACCTTTAGGAAGCCTCATAATAGAGTTAATAAGAATTCCTCCAAAAATTATAGCCACTAAAGAACTGGCAATAATAAAGATTTCAATCATAAATTTAGTTATCTAAATAAACAAAGATGATTATTTAGATTTTTTTATAATTATTTTTTTAATTTTTTATTTTAATTATTTTTTCTCAATTTTCTTTTTAGACTCTTTTTTAGCTTCTTTTTTAACAGGCTTTTTTTCTGTCTTGGATTCTTTTTTGGTTTTAGTCTCTTTTGTTTTTGTCTTTGCTTTTGCTTTCTTTTCTTTTTTTTCTTCTTTATCTTCTTCTATTTTTTTTTCTGTTTTTTCTTCTATGCTTTCTTCTGCTAGTAGATTATTTTTGTTATCTTCTTCAGTTTCTTCTTCTAGCTCTTCCGAATTATCTTCATTTTCTTCTTCTGGATTATAAGGCAAAATATCTATTTTCCAACCAGTCAGACGAGCAGCTAAACGAGCATTTTGACCAGCTTTACCAATAGCTAAAGAAAGTTTTTCAGGATCAACTTTAACTATAGCTCTCTTTAATTTTTCATCAATTTTAATGCTTAAAATTTTAGCTGGAGCCAAAGCGTTGGCAATATATTTATTAGGATCTTCATTATATTCAACAATGTCAATTTTCTCACCTCCAAGTTCATTTATTATAGTTTGAATTCTAACCCCTCTTTGTCCAACACAAGAACCAACTGGATCAATATTTTCTGAATCTGTATAAATAGCTACTTTGGACCTTGAACCAGCTTCTCTGGCAATACTTTTTATTTCAATTAAACCATTAGCTAACTCTGGAATTTCCATCATAAAAATTTGACGAACAATTTCTTCTGACTTTCTAGACAAAACTATTTCAGCTCCTCTAACTCCTGAACGAACTTCTTTAATATAAACTCTTATTCTTCCCCCAACATTATATCTTTCTCCATAAATTTGCTCATCCATAGGCAGTATACCAATTGCTTTATCTAAATCAACAAAAACCAGACGACCCTCAACTCTTTGAATTAAACCATTAACAACGCCACCTTCTTGATCTTTAAACTCATTAAAAATAGTCTCTTTTTCTATTTCTCTAATTTTTTGAACGATTACTTGCTTAGCTGTTTGAGCTGCCATACGACCATAACCTTCGGGCTCTTCTAAATCAAAAACAATTTCATCGCCAATTTTAACATCTTTTTTAATTAATAAAGCATCTTTTAATTGAATCTCAGTTTTAGGATTAAATTTTCTTTCTTCTTCCCCAATCAAAGTTTCTTCTTCTTTGTTTTCAATTAAATCAGCTCTTGGCTCTCTTTCTTTTCTGTTTATCTTTTGTTTTTTTAATTCTTCTATTTTTTGAAGTAAAGCAGCCTCTTCCTTTTCTGTTAAATCTTCAACGACAGTTTTAACATCAAAAATTTTTGATTGTGATGTCTCTGGATTAAAAGTAACTTTAATATTTTGCAATTTATTACCATAATCCTTACGATAAGCTGCAGCTAAAGCTGATTCAATCGCTGAAACAACTAAATCATAATTTATTTTTTTTTCTTCACAAACCTGCTTGATAGCATTTATTAACTCCGACATATTTTTGAATTTATTACTAAATTAAGAAAATAGTAATAAAAAATTTATTAACACCTAAAATTAAAGCTAATTGACATCAATTAGCTTTATAACTACACTATAACAAAAAATCTAAAAAAAGACAATACTTAAACAAAAATTATTCCCATTGATGATAACCGTCATTCTCAAGATATTTTCTGTCTAATCTTCTCAAAACAAAAACGGTAATTGACCAAGCAAAGGTTATTATAACCAAACCAATAATAGCGTTTTTTAAAATATTTTTAGCACTAGAAATAGCATCTTCGTTGCCAGCTGAAGTCATCCACCTAAAACCAGCATAAATCATTAAAATAATAGTAATAATACCAAGTAAAGTTAAAATTATGTTTATTATATTAACAATTTGATATCTTATATCAGTTGGAGAATTTTTACTTTCTCCAAAAGCGGACTCAACACTACCATCTAATAAATCTTGTTGATTCCAAAGATTGGAAGCATGAACTCCACTTGAAAAAGAAAATACTAACAATAAAGAAACAATTAAAACATTTAAAAAATTTTTAGCTTTTTTCATAAAATTATGATAATATTTTGGTGAGCTCTCAGAGCGCCAATTAATTTGATTATAATAATATTATATATTATTTATTCTAAAAAAACAATAAAATGGAATTAAAAAGAAAAATAGCAAAAAATACTTTGGTTCAAATAATAGGAAAAGTGCTCTCTACTGTTCTGGGTATAATGTCTTTGGCTATTATGGCCAGATATTTAGGTACTAGTGGTTTTGGGAAATATTCAACTATTATCACTTTTGTTTCTTTTTTTGCTATGTCAGCTGATTTAGGACTAACCTTAATTAGCGCTCAAATAATAAGTCGTCCCAACGAGAATCAAAATAAGGCTTTAAGCAACCTATTTACTTTAAGACTAATATCAGCCCTAATTATTATTGGACTAGCCCCATTAAGTATTCTCTTTTTCCCTTATGCACCCGAGATAAGAATGGGTGTTTTAATTTCAACTCTAATCTTTTTATTTCCAGCCTTAAATCAAATTCCAACAGCCCTATTTCAAAAAAACCTAAAAATGGAAAAAGTGATGGCCTCTGAAGTTCTATCTAAAACCTTAGTGGTTTTTCTTATTTTTCTAACAGCCAAATTAGATAAAGGCTTAAATGGTATGTTGTGGGCCTCCGTTTTTGGCTCTTTGTTTGGCTTTATTGTTCTTTGGTCTTACAGTAAAAAAACTTCTAAAATTAATCTAGAATTTGATTTTGCTTTTTGGAAAAAAATAATTATAAAAAGTTGGCCACTGGCAACCACAATTATTTTAAATCTTCTTTATCTTAAAGGTGATATTTTAATTTTATCTCTTTTTAAAAGTGAGCAAGAGGTCGGAATATATGGAGCATCATATCGAGCCATTGAAGTTATTGGCACAATTCCGTATATGTTTGCTGGTATTATGTTGCCCATTTTTACTAAAAATTGGTTCTCTCAAAAAACTGATTTTTTAAAAAAGGTCATGCAAAAATCTTTTGACTTTATGATAATTTTAGCACTGCCCTTAGCTATTGGCACTCAATTTGTAGCCACTAAGGTAATGACTGTGATAGCTGGACAAGATTTTAATGCTAGCGGAAAACCATTACAAGTGCTTATAATTTCAACTTCTATTTTATTTATCAGCTCTGTTTTCTCTCACATTATAATTGCCATTGAAAAACAAAAAAAAGTTATTGGACTCTATATTTTTACAGCTATCAGCTCTCTAATTCTTTACTTATTTTTAATTCCTAAGTATTCTTACCTAGGAGGAGCAATAGTTACTATCTATAGCAATTTAGTAATTTTAATAGGAACTATCTGGGTAGTTAAAAAATATACAAATTTTCTGCCAAAAATACAAATATTATCTAAAACTTTTTTAGCGTCTTTAGGGATGGCTGCTTTGATGTTTTTAATTCCTCCTAGCTATTATCAAAACAATTTCTTGCTATTAATAAGTGTTTTTTTAGCAGCTATTTTTTATTTTTCTCTACTATACATTTTAGGCGGAATAAGTAAGGAAGATCTAAAAACATTTATGCCTCAAACAAAAAATTAATTTTAAAAATATGAATATTCAAATAATATCCGATCAAAAAGATTACCTAATAATAAATAAGCCAGCTGGCTTAATTGCTCACGGTGGTAAGGGTATAAAAGAAAAAACACTAAGTGATTGGCTAATAGAAAATTATCCAGAAATTGCCAAAGTTGGCGATGACCCAGAAAGACCGGGCATAGTTCATCGCCTAGACAAAGAGGCTAGTGGTTTAATGCTTATACCAAAAAATAATGAAGCTTTTGAATTTTTTAAAAATCAGTTTAAAAATAGAAAAATAAAAAAAGAATATCTAGCTTTAGTTTATGGAAAAATAGAAAAAGAATATGGAGTTATAGACTTCCCAATAAAAAGATCTTCTCAAGGTTTTAAAATGGCCGCCATCCCTTCTCCTAAAAATGAAAATGAATTAGAGCTACTAAGAAGTGGGAGAGGAGAATATACTAATTATTTAGAAGAATACAATAAAATAAACCAAGAAGGTGAAACAAAAAAAGAAGGAGAGACAGAGATTGATAAAGAAAATAAAACAAAAAAAGAAATAGAAGAAACAGAAGAGGGTGAAGGGGAAAAGACAGAAGAAAAAAAGATGAACAATAGAGCTAGGGGCGGACTAAAAGCTCTGGAAAAATCCAGACAAGCAATTACTGAATTTAAAGTTGTTAAAAAATTTATTAATTTTACTTTAGTTAGAGCTATAATTAAAACCGGCCGAACTCATCAAATTCGTGTTCATTTTTTTGCTTATGGTCATCCTCTTTTAGGGGACAATCTATACAGTAATAAAAAATCAAAAATTAAAAATCAAAAAATAAAACCAGGGAGAATATTTTTGATAGCTGACACTTTAGGCTTTAAGGATTTAAATGGAGATTGGCAAGAATTTAAAATTGAGATGGATGAAAATTTGGAAGGTATTTTGGATAGAATTAAATAATTTTTAAAATAAGCTCAAAGAAAAAAAACCGCGAAAAGCGGTTTTTTTATTTTATAAAACAATCTATTAAAATCAGAAAATTAAAATCAGAAAATTTTAATAATTAATTATTTTTAGTTTAAGAAATTTTTATCTCTTATCTTTTATAATTATTCCATGAAAAAAGTAATTATAAAAAAAATAATTTTATTATTTTTAATTTTATTTCCTAAAATATCTTTAGCTCAAGACCTGCCAATTATTATTAATCAAGTTTTGATTGGTCAAAACGAAGAAGTAAAAAATGAATTTATAGAATTATATAATCCCAACGACTCTCCATTAAACTTAGAAGGTTATAGCCTAAAAAAGAAAACTGCTGGCGGCACAGAATCCAATTTAGTTTCAACAAAAAATTTTCTAGGAATTATTCCGGCCAAAGGATTTTTTTTAATATCTAGCTTGGAATTTAAAGAAATAAAAGCAGATTTAAGTTATTCTAGCACCGCCTCTCTTTCCATTAATAATTCTCTTCTTTTATATAACCAAAATAAAGAAGTAATTGATAAAATTGGATGGGGAGGCTCTTCAGACTTTTATCAAAAACCACTGGCTAATCCAAAAAATAATGAAGTGATAAAGAGGACTAAATTTAATTATAACAAGCCCAATAACACTGAGGATTTTATAATAACTTCAGATCTAATTGAAATCAGAAACTCTAAAAATGAAATAATTACAATTAAAAATTATTTGGAAAATACAGATAATATTAAAAAAGAAAACACTAAAAAAGAAAATAATATTTATAAATTAAAAATCAGTGAAATAAAAAAAGCAAAAAATGGAGCAAAAACAGAAACCGAAGGAATGGTCATTAATCTTCCGGGAGAATTTGGCTCACAATATTTCTATATTTTAGAAGAAGCTGAAAATCAAAAAAATTATCTTGAGTGCATACAAATATATAATTATTATAAAAAATTTCCTGATTTAAAAATCGGAGACAAAATAAAGATCACAGGAGAACTATCTATAAATGATTCGGGAATTAAAATAAAAACAAAAGAAGCTCAAGACATAACAATATTGTCTTCTAATAATGATTGGCCAGAAATAAAAGAAACTCCAATATCATCTTTAAATGAATTACCAGACGATAGTTTGGTTAAAATTAAAGGAGAGATAAGCCAAAACAGGGCCAGCGTAATTTATGTAGATGACGGAGAAAAAGAAATAATAATAGAAATTAAAAAAGGAACTAAAATTAATAAAAAAACATTAGAAGAAGGTAACTTTTATACAATCGAAGGATTGTTAGTTAAAAAAGAAAATGAAATAGAAATATTACCACTTTCAGAAAAATCAATTAAAAATTTAAACCAAGTCGACAAAGAAAGTATTGGAGAAATAATAAAAGAAAATCCTTTAGTACTTAAATCAGAAAAAAGGACAAAAGAAAAAATAATAATAAAATATTTTTTAATAACTACTGGCGGTATTGTTTTTTATTTTTTGTTGGAGAGAAAAATAAAAAGGATTTTAAAATAAAAAAAGGAAGCTAAATTAGCTTCCCTGTGTTTTTTTTGATCCTACTGGTTTAAACCAAAGAAACCCGCTCGAATCTTCTTCAATCACCCCTGGAATATCTAAAAGATGACTCTGTTTATAGTCAATTGGCTTACCATTATTATCAAAATTTTCTGGCAATGACACAAATACTGAAATTATTATTTTTGAACCAATCACCTGCCCACAACTCTCAACAACAATAAAAAATGTATTTGGAAAAACAATATCAAAAATAAACTCGTCTAAATATTTAACTCCCCGTAATTCTTTATCACGAATAGTAACAAAGTTTTTATTCATTAAATATTCTTGATCTGACCAAGAACTTATGCCGTCCTTCAAAAATAAAATTGCATGCTCATTAGACTCAAAATAAACATCACTAAGTACAAAATGGCAAGCCGAGTCTATTTCCCAAAAATTAATAAAAACAAATGCCAATTCGTCGTTCAAATCAATTTCTTTTTCTTGTCCAAATGAAAAAAAGGAAGTTAAAACAATAAACAATAACAACAAAAACATTTTTTGTTTCATGATTTTTTGTTTTTTTAGTTTAACAATTTTTAAAGTCCAACATAACAACTATTAATTATATCATATTTTAATTATTTTGTCAATATCTTGTTAAAAAACTCAATAATTGCTATTATTTACCTGTAAACTCATTATTAATTTTAAAATTTAATATAGTTTTTTTGTTTTTAAATTTTAAAACAAAAACTCTAAGTCCTATGGAAAAACACAAAGAACATCATGAAAAACATGAGGAAAAAAAAGAAATTAAGACTGAAAAAATAAGCGAAACTAAAAAACAAAAACAAAAAGCAGTTTTTGTAATTATTTCAGCTGTCGTTTTAGGTTTATTGGCTCTGTTAATTTTTAAATTCCCTCCAAAAGAGAAAGGAATTTTAAGTATCGAAGAAGCCAAAACTAAAACAGAGACGTTTATTAACGAAAACTTAATGATGCCTGGAACCAAAGCAACTATTACTAACATCGAGGAAGAATATGGACTTTACAAAGTTTCAGTTGATGTTGGCTCTGGAGAAATAATCGAGTCATATATCGACAAAAAAGGAATTCTTTTTTATCCTCAAGCACTTGAAATAGATAATTATGTTAACCCTTACTTGAGTGAAGAAACAATAAACATAGAAGACCTGGAAATGGCAAGTGGAAGTGAAGAAATTATAGTCGAATAAAAATAAACAAACAAAAAACACCCTTAAAAGGGTGTTTTTTTATTACCAAAACTTTAAACTTATTTTTTTCTTTGTAAATAAGAAAAAATATCAAAAGCGGCCACAGCACCCTCGCTACAAGCAGTAATAACTTGATTAAAATGATTAGAGTTAGTAGTTAAATCTCCAGCCGCCCAAAGACCTTCAATATTTGTTTTTTGCCCTTGATCAACTTTCAAAAAATTCCTCTCATTTTTCTCTACCCCCAATTGATCGGATAAAAAATTATCAGGATCAGTGCCAATTTCGACAAACAAACCATCCAATATTAAAGAAGATAATTCTCCTTTTTTATCTAAATTAATCTCTGTTAACTTTGTTTCGCCTTTCAAATCTTTTACTTGAGTATTAAATAAAACTTCAATTTTTTCATTTTTATTAACTTGATCAATCCAAGCAACCTCCCCATTAAATTTTTCTCCCCTAACCAACAAGTAAACTTTTTGAGCCACTTCGGCCAAATACAAAGCTGCCGTTAATGCGCTGTTTCCACCACCAACAACAGCCACAACCTTGTCTTTAAAGAACATAGCATCACAAGTGGCACAATAAGCCAAACCTTTTCCTAAATACTTATGTTCATTTTCTATATTTAAACTTCTATGCTTAGTTCCAGTGGCAAGCAAAATTGTTTTAGCTTGAAACGTTTTTTGACTTTCAGTTTCAAGCTCAAAAATTTCTCCTTCTTTTTTAATTTTAGCAATTCTTTCCATTGATAATATTTCAGCTCCTAAATGAACAGCATTGTTTTGCATTTTAGTCATTAAATCAAAACCATTTATATCCATTTCAGTCGGAAAATTGCAAATACTATGAGCTTCAGTAATGAGACCACCAGGTATTTCTCCAATAACCAAATGATTTATTTTATAACGCGAAGCATAAATTGAAGCTGTTATCCCAGCCGGCCCAGCACCAATAATTATTAAGTCGTAAATCATATAAATTACAAATTACCTCTTAGTTTTTCAGCTTTAATTATCCTCTCTAAAGCAATAATATAAGCAGCTTTTCTAAGATCAATTTTTTTATCTAATTCTAAGTGTTTGTTATAAACATTGTGCCAAGATTTTATCATTCTTTCGTTTAATAGTCCAGCTAAATAATTTTGATCTAAAATATTACCAGTTCTATTTTGACTCCACTCGAAATAACTAACCAAAACACCACCAGCATTGGCCAAAATATCGGGTACAACAGTTATACCTTTGTCAAATAAAACCTTATCAGCTTCATAGCTAATAGGGCCGTTGGCAATCTCAACCACCTGTTTAGCCTTAATTTTATCAGCATTATTTTCAGTAATCTGATTTTCCAAGGCACTTAAAATCAAGATATCAACATCTAATTCCAAAAGTTCATCATTAGAGATGGCCTTGTAATCAGAAAAAGCCGATACAACTCCAAACTCTTCCTTGAATTTTATCAATTCGTTAATATCTATTCCTTCTTCGTTATGAACTCCTCCTCGACTATCATTGGCAGCCACTATCTTAAAGCCATCAGCATAAAGCATCTTGGCAACATTAAGTCCGGCATTTCCGAAACCTTGGATGGCAACAGTTAATCCTTTTTCTGGAAGCCCTAAAGTTTTAACCATTTCTAAAATTACCAAATAAGCTCCTTTAGCGGTTGAATCACTACGAAGAGCTATTCCACCCAATTCTACTGGTTTGCCGGTAATCATTCCTGGCTCATGGTGACCAATATTTTTTTCATATTGATCAAGCATCCAAGACATAGTTTGAGGATTGGTATAAACATCGGGAGCTGGAATATCTTTGTCTTGACCTAAAACTTTATAAAAAGAGTCTATATATTTACGAGAAACTTTTTCCAAAAATTTAGTATCATGTTCCTTGGGATTAAATTTAACCCCACCTTTAGCACCACCATAAGGAAGATCTAAAAGAGAATTTTTTAAACTCATCCAAAAAGCCAGAGACTTCACCTCATCTTCACTAACCTCAGGATGAAATCTAATTCCACCCTTACCTGGACCTAAAGCACGATTAGAAATAATTCTCCAGGCAGGAAATTTTTGACCATCAACTTCTAATTCAGCATGAGAAACTAATTTTGGTTCTAATAAATATTTAAGATCTTCATCTTTCAAATTTATTACTTCCTTTAAATCTTCAAAACGTTTAATAACATTATCAAAAACAGACATATATTTATAAAGGATTATTAAGATTATTAGGAAATTTAAGATATTTAGGATAATTAAATCTAAGCTTTAAAAATCTTAATAATCTTAAAAATCATAAAAACCCTAAATATCTTATTTATTTAAGTGTGCATCAATATCATTTTTTAAAGAATCCTTTGACTTCATGCCAATAAACTCAGCAATAACCTTTCCATCTTTAAACAATTTCATATTAGGAATGCTTTGAATTTGATATTCAATAGCTAATTCTTGATTAGCTGAATCTTCAGTGTTAACTTTAGTAATTTTTACTTTTCCCTCTAAATCACCAGCTAATTCATCTAAAATAGGTGACATCATTTTACAAGGCATACACCATGGTGCCCAAAAATCTACTAAAACCGGAATATTTGATTCTAAAACTTCTTTAGCAAAATCATTTTTGCTCACATCTTGTGCTTTACTCATAATTTTTTTAACTCTTTAAAAATATCTTAGAGATAATCTTTAAAAAGTTTTTATTTATTATTTTTAATTATTTTTTTATAAACTCTGAAACAATTTTTTTTAAATTATCTTTACTGCTTGGACACTGTTTATCAAAACAAAGATTAAATTCTTCTTCTAAAATTTTATCCATCAAAGAAGCAACACTTGATTTAACAGCTTTCAGTTGGACAACGGAATCAAAGCAAGTTTTGTTTTTTTGATTTAACATCTTCTTGATTCCTTCTAGTTGTCCAATTATAATATTTATTCTTTGCTCAATATTTCTCATATTTTTTTAAAAAATTATTTCTAAAGATATTATAGCAAATACCCATAGGGGGTGTCAAGAGCTTAAAATAAAACCCTTGTTTTAAAATACAAGGGTTAAAAAAAGGTTAAAAACTAAAAATTTTCAAAAATCAAGAAATCAGAAAACGAGAAGATAAAAAATCATAAGAATAATTCGAATGTCGCCAATGAACATAAAATAAATTACGATCAGAATACCAACCGACCTCAGGAATTTTACGGCCTGAAAGACGTGAACCTAAACACAAAGTCGAACTATCGAAATCCAAATTCTTATTGCTTTCATCAAAATACAAAACCTCCAACAATAAACGTTCTAATAATGTAATTCCTTTATTTCCTTTTTTTACCAAATCAATAGCTGATATATTTTTGAATTCTTCATCAGCTTTAACACTGCGATTGAACAAAGCAAGATATGACTCATTCTCCGGAATGCGATCATTTTTTGTAACTTTAAAATCAAGATCTTCTGCGTACAACCACACATTAAATTTTTTTCTCATAGCAGAAATAACAGAACTTACAGTAATACCTTTAGCAACTAAAATCAAAAAATGTTTTTCAGGATCATAATTTTCAGGAACCTTTAATCCGGAAATATCAACATACACGCCAAACCATTTCCTGTAAATTCTCTGCCAAGGAGCAAGATAAATAGCTTCAATACTATTGGGTTGTAATCTTAAATTAATAAATTCAAATAATTCTTTTGCTAAAATTTTATCTTCTTTAATAAGTTCTAAAAAAGACTCAAAGTCTAACCCCTGTCTTTCAAGTTCTTCAATAAAAAAAAGTATTTTTTTAAAATCTATTCCTCTTTTTTGAATCTCTTTAATAAAAGAAGAAGAATCTTTTTTAAGATTTTGATCAATTTCCATTATTTAATCCTCCTTTTTTTAGTATTTATAATTAATATCAAAGTACAATAAAAAATTTTAATATACTTAAGCTGTTTTGTCAATAAAAAAATATTTTAGAATAGCTCAATATTGCTTTAAAAAACAATACTAATATCATTGTCATTTTTAAATAAATAATATAATATAAAAAAAGATGTTTATATTTTCTAAACATCCTAACAATCTCAATAATCATAATAATCCTAATAAAATACTATGTCACTATCTATCGGAATTGTTGGTTTGCCTAATGTTGGCAAATCAACCTTATTTAATATATTAACCAAAAAACAAGTAGAAGCCTCTAACTATCCTTTTTGTACTATCGACCCCAATGTTGGTGTTGTAAAGGTGCCCGATGATAGACTAGATAAAATAGCTCAAATTTCTCAACCAGCTAAAATTATTCCTACTTTCATTGAATTTACCGATATCGCTGGATTGGTAAAAGGAGCTCATGAGGGCGAAGGCTTAGGCAATCAGTTTTTATCACACATCAGAGAATGTGATGCTATTTGTGAGGTTGTGCGTGATTTTAAAGATCCTAACGTTATTCATGTTAATGGTGAAATAGATCCAATAGGAGATCAAGAAACAATTAACATGGAATTAATTTTTGCTGATTTAAAAACAGTTGAAAAAAGACTAGAGAAGGTAGCTCGAGAAATAAAAAGTGGTGATAAAGAAATTGCTAAACAAAAAGAAATATTAGAAAGAATAAAAACATTATTAGATCAAGGAAAAGCCGCTAGAGAGCTAGAAATCAAGGAAGAAGAAAAAATTTTTATAAAAAGTTTAAGTTTGTTAACCATCAAACCAATTATCTACGCTCTTAACTCTGATGACACTGAAAAAAATACTGATTTTAATTGGGACGGAGAAGCTATTCGAATTAATGTTAAACTAGAAGAGGAAATCGCCAAACTGCCCGAAGAAGAACAAACCGAATATATGAAAGAATTAGGGATAGAAAAAAGTGGCTTAGATAAACTAATAACAGCTTCCTACAAACTTTTAGGCTTAGAAACATTTTTTACAACTGGCAAAGACGAAACTAGAGCTTGGACTATTAAAAAGGGCTCAAAAGCTCCCCAAGCTGCAGCCGAAATTCATACTGATTTTGAGAAAGGTTTTGTTAGGGCTGAAGTTATAAATTGGAAAAAATTTATTGAAGCAGGCGGAGAAAATAAAGCCAAAGAATTGGGACTTATTAGAACTGAGGGTAAAGACTATATAGTACAGGATGGTGATATTTGCAATTTCTTAATTAATAAATAATAAAACTTATTTAATTAAAAATAGCAAAGAATATTATTAATAATCCTGAAAAACAAAAAAAAAGAACATGAAATTTCATGTTCTTTTTTTGTGACCCCTAGGGGAATCGAACCCCTATTGTCAGGATGAAAACCTGGTGTCCTAACCATTAGACGAAGGGGCCTTATTGTAATTAAAACAAAAAGGCTTTTAGTCTTAGCTAAAAGTATCATTATTTTATATTTTTTAAAAACAATTGTCAAGAAAAAGAAATTATTTTATTTTTTAAAAATATCATATAAAGCTAAAATTAACTAATAAACGATAAACAACAAAAAGGTCAATAAATACAATTAAAAACAAGCAAAAACCAACTGTGGATAACCCTATTGACATTTTTTTTATTATATGATACAATAATTAGTTGACAATTGATAAGATAAATTTTCAAAATCGGTTTAGGCGAGAAGGGCACGACAAGCATGGGACTTTCTTTTAGGGTTTCTAGGGCCGAGGCTCTAAAATTTCTAGAAGAGATTTTCTTGCCCGCCTCGCCTAAACCTATTTTTTTCAGAAAACAAGAATATAATATTATTTCAACAAAAAAAGAGACTCGAAAGAGTCTCTTTTTTTATAATAGAATAATTTAATTTTTTATAAATTATATATTTTCTACACTCCCAATATTTTCTGTATTTTCCGTATTTTCCGTATTTTCTGTAGTTTCAGCATTCTCTGTATTTTCCGTAGTTTCTTCTTTTGGTTCTACGCCAAGCAAACAGACCTCTCTCCAAGGAACATACTTAGAATAAAATCTAGTTTCAACTTTATTTTCCAATTCTGTTCCCGGTTTATAAGTTACAAAATAATCAAAATAAGCTTCCGCCCCAGAATGAGCTCTTTCGGTGCATTTTTTTTCACCTGGTTTTAAATCAGTTGTTTCTATAATTTGAGTTGGGCCTGGCTTAACAATATTATAAATAACCGGATAAGTTGTTGTGGCCAAGCGACCATCTGATGTTCCCCAAAGATCAAAATACATATCATTAGCTCCTTCAAATCTAGCCTGAATTAATATATTGTGTTCAGTATCATTTTTAAATTTCAAATCAGGACGAGGACTATAAATAGTGGCATCTGTTCCTGCCGGCTCATAATAAGAAACTCGATAAGAATGGTTTCGTCTTTCAGTAATCGGTAAACCACTTCCTAAGGCAGACCTAAACAAAGTTGTAGCCACTTGACAAAGACCACCACCATATTCAGGTACAGTTTTATTACCTTTAATAACTAGCTCTGGTAAATATCCTGCCTCTCTAGTTGTTGGTCCAAGGGCTGTTACTAAAGAAAATTCTTCGCCTGGTTTAATTACCAAACCATTCAACTTATCAGCTCCAACTTTAATATTATGTCTTCTATTAACTGGTGACCCCGCAAAATTAGAATGACCACTACCAATTAATTCTTTGATGCCCATATCATTTGTTCCATCAAGACCATCTGTTTCAGAAACTTCAGTCACTAACAAAACTTGACTAAAATCTCTCATTACAAAAGAATTTAAAAGATTATTAAAGGTTCTTTCTTTATTTATTTTTAAACCATTTTGTCCAGGAAAAAACAAAACAACCTTATCATCTTTAAATTCAAATTGAGGTTTAATTGGTTCTTTTTCAACCTCTAAGGCTACAGTAGTTTCTAAAAAATTAAAAAACTTTTCAGCACTCAATCCAACAAAAATATCTGAAGATTCATTGTTCTTTTGCAACTTAAACCAGGTAGAAAAAACTTCTTTACTAACTACAAAAGATTTTTCACCTTCATTCTCTTTATAAATTAAATTGAAAGGAGCAAGTTCTAATAATTTGTAAGCTTCTTCTTTTATACCAGAAACATCGCTAATTTTTATTTCTGGAGAACCATCAACAAGAATTAAATAAATATCATCATTCTTTAATTCAGCTAAATTATTTTTAAAATCAACAAAAAACTGATCATAATTTATTTGTTTTCCATAGACCTCTGGATTAATAGAAAAAATTATTTCTGATTGATTTATGTTATTACCCTCAAAAGAAGTACCCTCTTCTTGATCACTAATAGTTACCGAATAACTACTAACAATATCAGCATTTTGAGATAATACAATTGAATCATCAAAGCTATCATATAAATAATTTTTTATTTTTTCTTCATCTAGAACAAAAGATAGAGGAACATTTCTTTTTAAAAAAATAGAAGAAATTTTAAAATAAAAATCATTAAAAACATTATCACTTCTGCCTAATAAAAAAGCTTTGTCTAAGGTTTTATTAATATTAAAAAAAACTGTTTGAGAAACTAAATCAGGATCAAAAGCAAAAATATTTCTTCTCCATAAAAGCTCCTCTTTATCACTTAATATTCTAATGCCCAAAGAATCAAAATTCTCTATTTTTTTTTCCAAAACCTTCTTAGCATCTTCAACTGTTAAGCCCCCTAAATTAGAACCATTTAAATAAACATTAGGATAAATTTTATTATCAAAGCGAGCCTCAAAAAACAAATAAAAAACTAACAAAAAAATAATTAAGAATAACAAAACATCAGAAACTAAAAATATAGCTTTTTTAAATTTAACACTCATATTTATTCAACATTTAATATTTCATTAAGAATATCTTTAGCTTTTTGTTTTCTCAAAGAATCTTCAATATTTGATTGAGAAATTAAAAAACTTAAAGACTCCCCCTCGGAAATCCCTTCGGGTAGTTTATCTTGAGGCCACAAAACTTCATAATCACTATCAACCATCTTTAAAACAGCTTGACCGTTTTCAATATTAATAAATTTTAATTTTATTTCCATATCCTAAGACTTTATTTTTACTTTTATTTCTCTATTTTTATAAATTCTATTTAAAGAAATAGTTAAAACTCCATTTTCTAGCACAGCATCAATTTTTTTGGGATCAACCTCTTCTGGTAAAATCACTGTTCTAGAAAAAGAACCCCAATAACATTCTTGCATTAAAGCCTCACTCTCATCTAGTGAGCGGTCGTACTCTCTTCGTCCCTTAATGGTTAACATGTCATGATTTAAAGATATAAACAGATTCTCTGGCGAAACACCAGCCATGGTTGATTTAACCACTATTTTATCATCTGTTTGATAAACATCTAACAAAAGCTGTCCTTCTGGTAAATTATCATCGAGCCATTCAGGGGAAAAACCATCATCTTCTTCGTGAGTTTCTACCTTGTTTATTTTTTGATGATTATTTTTAAAAATATTTATCATAAATTTAAGTTAAATTTTTATTGTTTTTAGCTAAAATAAACAAATATTAGCAATATGATTATATAATATTTTTTAATAATTAACAAACCCTGATGGGTCAATATACAAAATGATTACAGAGAAAAAAATGGCTATAGTTTTCAATCACTTAACAAATTTTAATAATTTTAAACTTCAAACAATTTTAAAAATTTTTTCTAGCCTAGAAGAAGCTTATTATGCTAGTAATTTAAAACTCTATAAACTTCCTTGGAGAAAAAAAACCATTGAAAACTTTATAAACAATAGAAAAAAAATCAATATTGAAAAAACAATAGAAGAAATATACAAACAAAATTTAATGGTTTCTTATATCAAAGAAGATTCCTATCCAAAATTATTAAAAAACATCTATAATCCTCCCCCAATATTATATTATTGGGGTAATTTAAAAATTAACTGGGAAAAATCAATATCAGTCGTTGGCTCTCGTCATCCTAGTTTTTATGGACAAAGAGTTGTTAAAAACATTATATCCGAACTTAATAGTAGTGAATTAAGTATAATTAGTGGTTTAGCAATTGGCATCGATTCTTTAGCTCACAAAGAATCCCTTTTAAATAATTTAAAAACCATCGCAGTTTTAGGATCTGGTTTAAATCAAGAAATTATTCACCCCAAATCAAATCGACCATTAGTTGAAGAAATAATCAAAAATCAGGGCTTAGTTATGTCTGAATTTTCACCTAAAATACCTCCTTGGCCACAAAACTTTCCTCAAAGAAATAGAATAATAGCTGGGCTATCGAACAAAACTCTAGTGATAGAGGCTGGCGAAAAATCAGGCTCATTAATAACCAGCAAAATAGCTCTAGAAGAGGGACGTGATGTTTTGACAATAGTTGGTGATATTTTTAGCTTAAATTCCAAGGGTAGCAATAAATTAGCTAAAGATGGTGCAATAATTATAAACCAAGCAGAAGATATTTTAAACCTATTTAACATAGAAAATAAAAAATCACCCCAAAAATCAAAAACAAGAATCAAAACAGAAAACAAAATTGAAAAAAAAATTATCGAAATATTAAAAAAAGAAAATAAAAACATTGAAGAAATAATAATTGAACTACAAGAAAATGTGTCAGAAATTATTATTGCTATTAACTCCTTAGAAGTAAAAAAATATATAGAAGATTTGGGAGGAAAAAACTATTCTTTAAGATAAATATTTGTATTTTTTTAGTTTAAATACTATAATCTTTTTATAAATAAAAAATATGAATCTAATAATTGTTGAGTCTCCAACTAAAGCTAAAACTATCTCTAAGTTTTTAGATAGTAGTTATAAAGTCGAATCCTCTTTCGGTCATATTCGTGACTTACCCAAAAGCGAACTTGGTGTTGATTTAGAAAAAAATTTTGAACCAAAATATGTTATTCCTAGCAAATCTAAATCTAGGGTTAGTGAATTAAAAAAATTAGCTCAAAAAGCTGATTATGTTATTCTAGCAGCTGACGAAGACCGCGAAGGAGAAGCTATTGCTTGGCATTTATTTACAGCTCTTAATCTTGATGAAAACAAAGTTAAAAGAATAGTTTTTCATGAAATAACCAAAGAAGCAATTTTAGAGGCAATTGCTCACCCTCGCCAAATAGACCAAGAAATGGTAGACGCACAACAAGCTAGAAGAATCTTGGATCGTCTAGTTGGTTATAAATTGTCTCCTTTTTTATGGAAAAAAGTAGCTAAAGGCTTATCTGCTGGCAGAGTTCAAAGCGTTGCTGTTAAGCTAATAGTTGAAAGAGAGAAAGAAATAAAAGCTTTTATTCCACAAGAATATTGGGATATTGAGGCTAAGCTTTCTAAAAATGATAACTTTTTCTATTCTAAATTGTTCAAAATAAACAATAAAAGTGTTGGAAAGTTTCACTTTAAGAATAAAGAAGAAACTGAAAAAACTATCGAATCATTAAAAAAAGGTGGATGGTTAATTAGTAAAATAGAAGGAAAAGAAACCAAAAAAAGCCCTCTACCCCCTTTTATAACCTCATCTTTACAACAAACTGCGAATCGCTATTTTAGTTTTAGCGCCAAGCAAACAATGACAATTGCTCAAAAATTGTATGAAATGGGATATATAACCTACATGAGAACTGATTCCCTTAATCTCTCCTCTAAATTTAAAGATGAAGCCTCTAAATACTTAGAAGAAATTTACGGGAAGAATTATCTTAAAACAGGAGGAAGGTCTTTTAAAGTAAAAAGCAAAAATGCTCAAGAGGCCCATGAAGCAATTCGCCCAAGTAAAGTTTACAACTCCCCTGAAAAAATAGAACCTAAATTAGACAAAAATCAATTCAAGCTCTACCAATTAATTTGGCAAAGAGCTTTAGCTTCTCAAATGTCAGAAGCTGTTTTAGATACTGTTAGTGTTGACATTATTGCTGGAGAAGAAAAAGAATTTATATTTAGAGCTAATGGACAAACAGTTAAATTTAAAGGTTATTTAGAGGTATATCCAGAAAAAGTAAGTGAAAATGAATTACCACCAATCAAAGAAAAAGAAGAGCTAAAATTAGAAGACTTAATAAATAAACAACATTTTACACAACCACCAGCTAGATACTCTGATGCTGGCTTAGTAAAAGAAATGGAAAAACATGGAATCGGCAGACCATCAACTTATGCTCCAACTATTTCCACTATTATTGATAGAAATTATGTTAACCGTGATGAAAAAAAGAGATTATTTCCAACCGATATTGCCTTTATTGTTAATGACCTCCTCTCTCAACACTTCAAAAATATTGTTGACTACAAGTTTACAGCTGAAATGGAAAATAATTTAGATGAAATATCTCACGGAAAAAGGGAGTGGCAACCAGTTATTAAAAATTTTTGGGAACCATTTCATAAAAACTTAGAAGAAAAATATCAAGAATTAGATAAACAAAAATTTTCTCCCGAAGAAGAGAGTGACGAGATTTGTGACAAATGTGGAGCTAAAATGATTATTAAAACTGGACGTTATGGTAAATTTTTAGCTTGTAGTGCCTTTCCAGAATGTAAAAATATAAAATCATTAAAAAAAGAAGGGGAAGAAATTAGAAAAGAAGACAGCCCAGAAATGTTAGAATTAAAAGAAAAATATAAAGATGAAAAATGTGACAAATGTGGTTCAGACATGATTGTTAGAAATGGAAAATTTGGACCATTCTTAGGATGTAGTAATTATCCCAAATGCAAAAACCTTAAAAATATAGAAAAAAACGGTGAAAAAGGAATTGAAGTTAAATGCCCTAAATGTGAAGAGGGAAAAATAGTTAAAAAATTTAGTCGTCGTGGAGTTTTTTATGCTTGTAGTGCCTACCCTAAATGCAAAAATGCTTATTTTGCCAAACCAACTGGAGAAAAATGCTCTAAATGTGGCAGTTTAATGGTTGAAGATAAAAATGGACCTAAATGTTCAAATAAAGACTGTGAATAAAAAATATGAATAAAAAAATAAAAGTAGGTATATCTGAATTTAAACCACTAATTATTAGTTTAGCAAACAAACATACTGGTTTTGAAATTGAGTTATGGGAAATAATAGCCAATAAGCTAAATATAGATTTCCAATACAAAAAAATTGAATTTAATAACCTGCTAGAAGAAACTAGCAAGGGAAACATTGATATAGCTATGGCCGGAATAACCAGAACTAAAAAAAGAGAAGAAAAGGTTAGCTTTTCCTATTACACACTTAGATCAGGCTTATCAATATTAATTTCTAAAAGATCCAAGCTCAACATAACAACAACAATAAAAAATATCATAACAGAGAATTATAAGAAATCAATAAAATTTTTATTAATTTTTTCAGGCTTTATATTCTTAATTTCTAACTTATTTTGGTTTTACGAAAAAACAAACCCTCAAATAAGTAATAATTACAAACATGGAATTATTGACTCTCTTTGGTGGACAGTAACAATGATGGGTGGGGTTGGTGGTTTTTACCCAGAGTCTCCAATGGGTAAAACTATAGGCTTTTTGGTAGTTTTTTTCGGAATAACTATTTTTGCTATATTTATAGCTAAAATAACATCAGTAGCAACCATTAATGAAGCTAAATACAAAATCAACAAACCAGAAGATCTCAGAAACAAGTTGGTGGCTACCAAGGAAAAAACAACAGCTGTTGATGAGCTTGAAAAACTAGGAGCTAAAATAATTACCAAGAAAAAAATAGAAGAAGCTTTTGAAGATTTAAGAAATAAAAAAGTAAGTGCAGTAGTGTTTGATCAACCAGTTATTAAAAACTTTATTAAAAATGAAAAACAAGAAGAGTTTATATTAAGTGGAGAAACATTTGATAGGCAAACTTATGGTTTTGCTTTTCCCCACGAAAGTCTTTTAAGAGAAAAGGTTAATAGGGAAATACTAGGACTAATTGAATCTGGGGAGTATGATCTTTTATACAAAAAATGGTTTGAATAAAAAATGAATAAAATAAACATAAAAATTAGCAAAAAAATTGTTATTAAAAAGATTTTTCAATCTTTATTTTTTATCTTTGTTTTCTTTTTATTAAGTTTATTATTCTCCTACATCTTCCCAGAAGAAGAGTTGATAAGCAAAAACATAAGACTACCTCTACAAAAAAAGGTAATGGCTAGCATTGGTGATTACACAATTCACAATCAACAAATTATCAAATATATTAATGAGGATAATTTAATTATAGACGGTAAAAACAATATTTCTCTTGTTGACTTAGAAAAATATTTATCAGAATTAAAAACGGGAGATATAATTTTTACTAATAGCGGGAAATATCTAAGCAGCATCTTTATCCCCGGAAAATGGAAGCATTCAGCTGTTTATATTGGAGATAAAAATCAACTTTCAGAGCTTTTAACAGAAAACTCTAAAATGTTTAAAGACCTGGAAATATACCATCAAAATAATGAACAAAAACTAGTTATAGATAGCAGTTCTAATGGTGTCCAAATCAGAGATATCAAAGAGTTGTCCAATCTTTCTCAGTCTTCCTATTTAAAATCATTTACAGTTTTTAGAATAAATAAAAATAAAGAAAAAATTATTGATTTTTTGAAAAAAAGTAAAGAACAAATTGGAAAAGAATACGATTATGACTTAATTACTGAGGACGAAAAAGAATTATATTGTTCGGAATTAATTTATCACTCCTTAAACGAAATTGGATTTAAAATAAAAAAAGAAGAATCTTTTGCTAGAGAAATGGTTAGCCCCAACGATTTGGTTAACTACATGGCTTTAAATAAATACTTTTCTTTTATTGTCTTTTTAGAAAAAGAAAATTACTCAATTAAAGAATTAAATAAACTAGAGTTATTAAAAAAAATCTCTGCCTATTAAAAATAAGTTGAACAAAAAAAGACGAGAAAACTTCTCGTCTTTTTATATACATCTTAACTAGAAATAATCAATTCTCATGCCCTCTTTTACTTTTTTTAATATTTCGCTAGCTTTAACTCTAGCTTTTTTTGTTCCACTTTCAACAATTTCTCTTACTAATTCTGGCCTCTCTTCATAATATTTTCTTTTTTCTCTAATAGGTTCTAAATATTTTACAATATTACTACTTAGCTCTTTTTTGCACTGAACACACCCTCTCGCCCCAGATTGACATTCATTTTTAATATTTTCTAAATTATTTTTACTAAATATTTGATGATAATAATAAACCATACAATCATCAGGATTTCCTTTATCATCTATTTTTATCTTTTTAGTATCAGTTAAGGCTTTTTTTACTTTTTGTTCAATAACTTCTGGCTCATCAGCTAAGTAAATGGCATTGTTTAAACTTTTTCCCATTTTAGAATTACCATCAAGACCCTTAACACGACCAACGCTACCAATTAAAGCTTCTGGTTCTTTTAAGATGTCACCGTAAATACTATTAAATTTTTTAACAATTTCTCTTGTTTGTTCAATCATTGGCAATTGATCTTCTCCAACAGGAACTAAATCGGCACCAAAAGCCGTAATATCAGCTGCTTGACTAACAGGATAACCCAAAAAACCAAAAGTAACACTATCTTTAAATAGTTCTTTTTTTTGCTTAATTTCCTCTTTAACGGTCGGATTTCTTTGAAGACGAGAAACAGTAACTAAATTAGAATAAAAAACTGTTAATTCCGCAATCTCTGGAATCATTGACTGAATAAAAATAGTTGATTTGTTTGGATCAACGCCCACTGCTAAATTGTCCAAGACAACTTCAAAAACATTGTCTCTAACCTTTTGAGGATTATGAAAATTATCAGTTAAAGCCTGAACATCGGCCACCATAATATGGGCATCATACTCTTCTTGTAATTCAACTCTTTTTAAGAGAGAGCCAAAAAGATGACCAATATGAAGCTGTCCAGTTGGCCTATCACCTGTTAAAATTATTTTTTTCATACTTATTATTTAGTCTTCTTGGAAGAACTTTCTTTGTTGGTTTTTTCTTTTTTTTCTTTCATTTTTTCACCAAAATAATCCATAGCTTTATCAGCTAATTTAGAAAAAATAAAAAGATAAGAACCGCTCTGCTTAACTTTGCTCTTAATTAAATTTAATAAGTTTTCAGTTTTATTAGCTATTCCTTGAGCCTGAGCTGTAATCTTATAAATTCTCTTAAAACTAATCACTAAATAAAATAATAACCAACTAAGAAAAAAAGCCACAACTAAAACCGCTAAAGAAATTGAAATATTTAAAATGTCGCCACTGTTTTCCATCATAAAAATATTATTAATTATAAAATAATTAAAAGTCTCTAACTTGAGCACCAAACTTCTCTTCCAAAATGCTTATTAACTCCTTTTGAGCTACATCAATTTCTTCGTTAGTTAGAGTTCTTTCAGGAGATTGATAGCTAATATGAAAAGCTAAACTTCTTTTATTTTGACCTAAATTTTCACCAGAATAAACATCAAATAATTCTAGTCCAACTATTAAAGAATTAAAGTTTTCTATTTCCTTTTTAATATCAATAAATAAGACATTTTGATCAACTACAAAAGCCAAATCTCTATTTACAGCCGGAAATTTTGGAATTGGCTTATATTGCTTTAAACCAAAACCAGAAATCGCCTCTAATAACTTTTTCAAGCTTACCTCCAAAGAAGAAGTATCTTTTTTTATTCCATTTTTCGAAAGGATACCGCTATCAACTTTAGCCAAAAAACCAATCTCCTCACCGCCCAACAATAAAAGGCATTTTTGATCCTTGTCCGCCCAAGAAATAATTGATTCAGTTGGCAAGAACTCAATTTCTAAGCCATTGGATAATTCGTAAACAAAATTAAAAATTAAATTTTTTAAAAATTGAAAACTGCCCCCATTTGATTTAGCAGAGACAATAGCCAATTTTTTTTCCTGATAAGGCAAGCTTTCGGAAAAAGTATCGTCTTTATTTAAACCTCCAGGAATATTTAAGAAAATATTACCTATTTCAAAAATATCAATGTTCTCATATTTAGATTGATTGTTTTTTACATTTGCCAATAAATTAGTACTCAATGTTTGACGAAGAAGAGCATATTGGCTGGACAAAGGATTTAATAATTTAATATAAGCACTATAATCTAAATTTAATTTTAAAAGTTGATCTTCACTAACAAAAGAATAATTATAAACCTCGGTTAATTTATAACTAAGGGCTAAAATATTTTTAATTTTTTTCTCCATTTCCAATTCATAACTTTTTTCAGGAGGGTTAATAGCAACTTCCGGCAAAGAAGCCTTAATATTGTCATAACCAAAAATTCTAATTATCTCTTCTATAATATCTTCTTTAATTTTTAAATCCTTCATTCTCCAGGAAGGAATAACTAGACTCCAAACACTTTCATTGTTATTTTTTATCTTTATTCCCAAATTTTCTAATATTTTTTTTATTTCTTTATCTTCTATTTTTTGACCAATTATTTTTTCAGCCCAAAGCAAATCTAAATCTATCACTCTTTCTTCGTTTTCAAAATCACCTTCAGAAACTAAAGGCAGGTTAAAGGTGGCTGTAGGGCAAACCTCTTTAATGATTTCAGCAACGCGATTTATAGCCAACAAACACAAATTAGGATCTAAGCCCTTCTCAAAGCGCATAGCAGCATCCGTTCTAGAATTAAGTCTTTGAGCTGTTTTCCTGACAGAAACAGCCTCAAAATTAGCAGATTCAATTATAATACTAGAGGTTGTATTGTTTATTTCACTATTTTTTCCACCCATTACACCTGCTATAGCAATAGCTTCTTTGTTATTACAAATAAGCAAATCACTTTCATTTAAATTTTTCTCAATATCATCTAGGGTTATTATTTTTTCTCCTTTTTCAGCAGTCCTAACAATAATTTTATCAACTAAATCAGCATCAAAGGCATGAAGTGGCTGACCCAATTCAAGCATCACATAATTAGTGGCATCAACAATATTATTAATTGATTTAGAGCCTAGCGCTAAAAGTCTTTGTTTCAACCATTTTGGTGATTCTGAAATTTTAATATTATCTATTTTTAAACCTATATATTTAGAACAAAGTTTTTTATTTTTTATTTCAATTTCAATATTTTTAAGAGTTTCTTTTGATTTTTTAATTTTAATTTCTCTTGGTTTATATTCTTTTAATTTAGAGCCAAACAAAACACTCAACTCTCTAGCTATTCCATAATGCCCCCAAAGATCTGGCCTGTTTGATATTGATTTATTGTCTATCTCTAAAATAGTATCAGTTAAATCTAAATAATCGGAAAACTTTTGACCAATTTTAGCACTTTTATCTAAAATCATTATACCATCATGATTACTGCCCAAGCCTAATTCATCTTCAGCACAAAGCATGCCGTTAGACTCTTCTCCTCTTATTTCAGCTTTTTTTATTTCTAAACCATTAGGCAAGATTGCACCAATTTTAGCCAAAGGAACAAGCTGTCCGGCTTCAATATTGGGGGCACCACAAACTATTTTAAGATTTTTTTCTTCACCATCATCAACCATGGCAATTTGAAGTCTATCAGCCTTGGGATGTCTCTGAACTTCTAAAATTTTAGCTATAACCACATTTCTAAATTTATCTCCTTGTTTAATTATTTGTTCAACCTCTACTGTATGCTTTGTTAATTTATCTTTGACATCTTCAACTTTCACGCCCGATAAACTTACAAAATCTTTTAACCAATTTAAAGATATATTCATATTTTTAGTATTAAAATTGCTTCAAAAATCTAAGATCGCCGCTATTAAACAGGCGAGTATCGTCTATATTATATTTAAGCATTGCCAAGCGATCAAAACCAAAACCAAAAGCGAAACCGGAATATTTTTTAGGATCTATACCTCCGTTTTTTAAAACATCAGGATGAATCATGCCACAACCTAGAATTTCTAACCAGCCAGTATATTTACAAACTCGACAACCCTTGCCCGAACACAAAAAACAAGTATACTCACCATTGCTTCCTGGTTCTACAAAAGGATAATACTTAGGTCTCATTCTTAGTTTAGCATTGGGACCATAAAGCTTTTTACCAACAGTTTCAAAAACACCTTTAAGATGTGAAAAATTAATGCCCTTATCAATTACAATGCCTTCTAGCTGATAGAAAGTGTGTTCGTGACGAGCGTCAGTAGCCTCATTTCTGAAACATCTTCCAGGGACAATAGCCCTAAGAGGAGCTCCATATTTTTTCATAGCCCTAATCTGAACCGGAGAAGTATGAGTTCTCATAATCATATCATAATGCTCATCTTTATTTTTTAAATCAACAAAAAAAGTATCTTGCATTTCCCTAGCTGGATGATGAGGAGCAAAATTTAAAGCAGTAAAATTATGATAATCACTTTCTAGCTCTGGGCCATCAATAACCGCGAAACCCATAGAGTGAAAAAGGTCTTCAATTTCATTTCTAATTTGAGTTAAAGGATGAAGGTGGCCTCTCTCTTGTTTTTGAGCAGGTAAGCTAGGGTCAAATTTTTCCTTAGAAACCTTCTGTTTTTCTAGATTATTTTTAACTTCTTGCAAATTAGAAGACAACTCTTGTTTGATGCTGTTGGCTAACCGTCCAATATCTTTTTTTAAATCATCACTCAAATCTTTAATGCCTTTAAGAATGTTGTTAAATTCGCTTTTGCGATTAAAATATTTCTCCTCTAAATCTTTAAGGCTGGCAAGATCTCTAGCTTCTAACAACTTGCCCTCTATTTCTTCTTTTAATTTTAAAAGTTTTTCTTTCATATTTTAAATTTATTTTTCTGATATAAAAATATATTCTACAATTGATAAAATCAATATAACAATTATAATATTAAGCCAAGAAAAAATATTTTCAGCCAACATTATTAAAATGGCAATTAACAAAAAAGACAATAAAAAAGATTGTCGAAAAGACGAACGAACAGAGTTAAACAAAAGATTTTTTTTAGAAAATATTAATCTAAAAACAAAACCAAAAACAGTTAAAGTACCACTCAAAGCAAAAAACAAGGAAATATAGAATAAAAGAAAGCCAAACCAATTAGTAATCTCTGGGTCAACGGACCTAGTTATAAAAACAAAAACAGCCCAAAGCAAAAGGCTTAAAAAGCTCATTGAAATAAGATATTTTCTAAGAGTCATATAGTTTTATATATTTTATACTAACAAAATTAACCTTTTTGGTCAAATAAAAACACCAAAAAACTAGTTGACTAGCCTTAAAAATAAATATATAATAGTAAGTTAGCTTAATTTTATGTTACCAACAAGTAGCCAATTTTTTAATTTAATAGAGAAATCAAACAACATTTTGATTAGCTTTCCAATAGACTGGAATGGAGACGCCATTGCCAGTTCTTTGGCTATGTATTTATATTTAAAAAAAATAGGCAAAAACGTCGAAATTGGAGCAGAAAAAATGAAAAAAAATGATAATTTTAAAATACCAGCCGAATCATTTCATTTTTTACCAGCATTTTCAGAAATTAAAAGCTCTTTGGAAAATTTAATGAAATTTGTAGTTTCTCTTGATTTAAAGAACACTAAAGTTAGTCATGTTAAATATACAATTGAAGATAACAAGTTAAACTTTATAATATCACCCAAAAACGGTTTTTTCACCAATAAAGACATTAAATCTAGCATGTCAGGCTTTAAATACGACTTAATAATAACTCTAAACACACACGACCTAGAATCATTAGGCAGAATTTATGACAATAATATTGATTTCTTTTACAAAACAAACATCATTAATATTGATCACAATCCAGAAAACGAAGAATTTGGTCAATTAAATATTATTGATCTAAATGCTGTTTCTGCTAGTGAAATTATTTATGATCTTTTATCTAATCATAAAAAAGAGTTAATCGACGAACAAATTGCTACTTGTTTGTTAACTGGAATAATTTTTAAAACAAAAAGTTTTAAAACTAATAATCTAACACCCCAAACCCTAAAAACTAGCTCTGATTTAATAGAAATAGGAGCAAAAAGAGAAGAAATTGTATCTAATCTTTATCGATCTAGAAGTTTAAATACCTTAAAACTATGGGGAAGAGTTTTAAATAACTTGAAATCTGCTGAAAGCAATAGTATAGTTTGGGCTACTCTATTTAAAAACGATTTTAAAGAAACAAAAGCTAATGAAGAAAATTTACAAGATATTATTGATGAATTAATAGTTAGTATTCCCAGTGCTAAAATAATAGCTATTTTTTATTCTATGTCAGAAATTTCTATTTTAGATAATAACTATATTAGAGAAGAAGATAAGGAAGATTTTAATGACAAAACAATAATAGTTCACGATGAACAAAATAGCGAAATATTTCAAACTAAAGTTATAATTTATTCAGTTAAAAACATAAGTTCGGTTGAAATTTTGAAAGAATACTTCCCTGAAGGAACTAAAAAAATAGCTCAAGCCAATATTAAAAAACCAATAAAAGAAGTGGAAAAAATAATAATAAACAAGGTTAAAAAACGTCTTGAAAAAATATTTTAATAGTGTTAAAATTGTTTTAGCTAGAATAAATCTAGTTTTTTTTCTTTACGTTTTAGGGCGTATAGCTCAGTTGGTTAGAGCGTTACGTTGACATCGTAAAGGTCTCCCGTTCGAGTCGGGATACGCCCACTTTACGGGCATATAGCTCAGTCGGTTAGAGCACCGCCCTTATAAGGCGGGGGTCGATGGTTCAAGTCCATCTATGCCCACATATAAAAAAGACGGAAAATTTCCGTCTTTTTTTGTTTATACATTTTGTTTAATCTTTTAAACAACGAACAAAATATGCAGCATCGAAGCTATAAGTACGATAAACTGAAGAAAGAGAAGAAATTAAATTGCGATGCCAAGCCCCAGAACCATTAAAAGAAGATGTCCAAAAAGTAAAATTAGAATTAAGACCTTGATAACCAAGAGAGTAGCGATATCCGCCTGGCAAAGCTGTGAAACCAGAACTGTTATCACCACCCCAGGTATCTGTTTTTAGCTTAGCCCCAGCTGGATCACAGTCCCAAAGAGTGCGTGAAGAATCACAAGTTCCTGTTGACAAATAACTTTCTAATATATATTGCTGATTGTCAGTCGGTATATGCCAACCAACAGGACATATTCCTTGAGACCCTTCAGTTGTGTTTCCATTCATGACAACACTCCATTGATAAAGAAGTCCATATGTATCGCAGTTATTATTGTCATTATTGTAACAACCGCACCAACCTTCATCAGAGCCATTTACCCAAACAACAGAAGAACAACCATTATCATAGTTCATGTTTTTAACAAACCAACATTGTGTTCCTATTTGAACTGTTGGATAAACATTACCATCTCTGGTATCTATAAAATCATCTCCACAGGTCCAAACTGGAGTTTCTTCTCCGCCTAACTCACTACTACCAAAAATTATTCCACCTGGCGTCATTTGTTTAGCTCCTTCAGGTAGGTCTGATACTTGTTTGCCAGTACAGAAATTAATAGTGTAAGTAGCTCCATTATTTTGAGGAATATAAATATAAGTATTAGAAGAATCCAGACAATCACCATCAGCTGGAGTAGGGGCGCTTGGAATATTCTGCATAAAAATTATATTTTCAGTAGAAGAGCCAATAAAGCCTTGATTCCACTCTTCTGTTGTGGGATATCTCCCATACTTATTAGCAAATAATTCCAGGGCTGTATGTAATTGTTTCATATCAGCCATTCTTTTAGCATCTCTAGCGTTTTGTCGTGCTTGTTGTAAGGCTACAACTGCTAGAGTTGCGAGTATTCCGATAATAGCTATTACTACCAGGAGTTCGATGAGGGTGAACCCATTCTTTTCTTGATTTAACATATTTTTTTATTAAATTGTTTTTATATATTAGCATTTAAAAATACTAAAAATTTATTTTAATAATTAATTATCTAATCCATATGTACAATCTTCTCAGGATTATATTTTTGCTTTTTGCCAAAAACCGCTATACCATAATTAAAAAATTTATTATTTTTTTCTTTTGCGTGCCATCTGATTTCAAGCTCTTTATTTTCTAAAAAAGTTCTCTAAAGAGAATAGGGATCCTCAAAAATAATTTTATTAGAATCATAGCCAATAACGACCACCCAATGGCCATCATTAAAATCATTTTTATATTTAATTTCTTTTGAATCTTTCCAGGCCTGTAAAAGAATAATAACTGGAATCTCTCTATCAATATAGTCTTTCAAAATATTAATTGTCATTTCCTTAGCTTCAAATTTTAGCTCAAACTTTTTTAAAACATCCTGTATTTTCTTTATTGATGTCCCTTCCTTTGAATTAGTTTTTGCATATTTGATTAAAAGCTCTTCGCTAATTTCCACTCCATAATATTTTAAAACAGCCTAAAGAGATTTGGCTCCACAATCCCACTCATATGTTTGTCTTAATTCGGGAAATTCTAATTGCTTCATAGTTATTAATAAATAAAATTATACTTTTATCTCTTTAAAAATATTATTTAACTCTAACAATTCTTTCTCAGAAAACTTTTGTAAAACAAATTTATCTCCTGGAATATATTTTCTAGTCTCGTTATTTATACCTATTCTTATTCTCTTAAAATTTTTAGTTTTTAAATGATTTATTATTGACTGGACTCCATTATGACCAGCGCTAGAAGAATTTATTGAAACCTTGTGTTTACCAAAATTGATATCCAAGTCATCATGAATAACAATTAATTTTTCAGATAGATCTAAATCTTTAACACTGAATAAGCCTAATTTTTTTGGCAATAATTTGTAATAATCCATAAAAGATTTTAGGGATAAACCAGAATTATTCATATAAGTTTTTGGTTTTATAAACCAAATGTTGTTGTGAAAACAAATATCAGCATTAAATTTTTTATTAAAACCCCAAGAAACATCTTGACCTAAAAAATAATCTAAAAACAGCCAAGCCACATTGTGCCTAGTTTTTTCATATTCTTTACCTGGATTACCCAACGCCAATATTATCTTCATGATAAAATTATAACAAAAATAAACAAAAAAGACGAGAACTTTATTTCCCGTCTTTTTTAAATATGAAGTTTTTAAGAAAAAAGTTTACTAAATATACAATTATTTATATATCTCTCTAGCTTTTTTACCCTTATATCCTGTTCCAGCCGGAATCAAGCAACCAATAATAACGTTTTCCTTTAACCCCTCCAAATAATCTATCTTACCACTTAGAGCAGCTTCTATTAGAACTCTTGGAGTTTCTTGGAAAGAGGCAGCCGACAAGAAGCTATCAGTTGTTAAAGATGTTTTAGTAATACCTAACAATAATTTTTCTCCTTTAGCCTTAGATTTACTATCTTTGTTTGATTGTGATAGAACCTCTTCTTCAACAACTTCTCCTGGTAATAAATTACTATCACCAGCATCTTTAATCATATGACGAGAAAACATTTGTCTAGCAATAATTTCAATGTGTTTATCATTTAATGGTTGTCCTTGAGAAGAATAAACATATTGAATTTCCTTGATAATATATTTTTGAGTTTCTAACTGACCTCTCAATTTGTATAACTCTTTTAAATCAAAGCTGCCCTCAGTTAAACGATCGCCTGGTTTAACAACATCACCATCTTTAACCCAAATCATAACCCCCTTAGGAATAGTAAATTCTTGAACTTTGTCTATTTCAGAAGAAATACTAATAAATTTATCACTAATTTTAACTATACCAGAATCTTTTGCCTTAACGTTTTTATTAGAAATAGAATAAAGTTCTGCTCCTTTAGAAACTTTGTCACCATCTTTAACCTTGATATTTGGTGTTGAATCTTTCTTGGTGATTTTTTCACCAGATAATTTAATTTCATTAATCAATTCTTTAAAATAATACTTTTCACTAGCCTTTCCTTTGTAAATTACCTTTAGAATCTTTTCTTGAGGGTTGTTAACTACAATATCTTTTCCATCTTTATCTTTAATTGTTCTTTGACCAAACTCAATTTTAACCTTACCATCAACTTCGGCCATTAAAGCTTTCTTTTTAGGAGTTCTGTTTTCAAAAATCTCTTCTACTCTAGGCAAACCTTGAGTAATATCATCAGCACCAGCCACACCACCGGTATGAAAGGTTCTCATGGTTAACTGTGTTCCAGGCTCTCCAATAGACTGAGCAGCGATAATACCAACAGTTGTACCAATTTTAACTTCTTTATTATAAGCCAAGTCAACTCCATAACATTTAGCACAAACACCTTTGTGTAATTTACAAGTCAATACAGAGCGCACCCAAGCTTCTTCGATATCTTTATTTTTTATTTCTTTTATAAAATCTTCAGTTAATAAGCTTCCAGCCTCTAACAAAACCTTTCCTTTTTTATCTGTTAAATCTTTAGCCAAATATCTGCCAGAAATCTTACGGAAAAAATCATCATTATCTTTTTCTATTTCAGCTCGATTTATTAACAAGCCTTCTTTTTCGCCACAATCTTCATCTACTACTATAACATCTTGAGCTACATCAACTAAACGACGAGTTAAATAACCAGCGTTAGCCGTTCTTAAGGCTGTGTCAGATAGACCCTTTCTGGTGGCATGAGTAGCTATAAAATATTCTAATACTGAAAAACCTTTTTTCAAATTTCCTTTGATAGGCAATTCAATAATGGCACCCGAAGGAGAGGTCACCAAACCTTTCATACCAATAATCTGAACCGGTTGAGCCCAAGAACCTCTAGCACCTGAATCAATCATAGAATAAACAGGCAAAGACTTCTTTAAACCTTCTTTACACAATTCAGCAATCTTTTCTTTAGTGCTTGTCCAAACTTCAATAACCTTAGTATATCTTTCGCTATCAGTTAAAAGGCCCTCCTCAAACTGTTCTCTAATTTGTTCTACTTGCTTATTAGCCTCGTCAATTAATCTATCTTTTTCTGGTAATTCCGGAAGATCACCAAAACTCCAAGACAAACCACTTTTAGTAATATATTTGAAACTTAAATTCTTTAAATTATCAATAAATTTAACAGTCTCATCTTCACCATAAATACTCAAACAATCTTTAATAATGTTCTTTATTTTATTTTTACCTAAAACTTCGTTTACATAAGCAATCTTGTCTGGCAAAATTTTATTAAAAATTATTCGACCTACAGTAGTGGTCATTATTTCTTTTCCTAATCTAACCCTTATTATCTCATGTAAATCAATCAATTTATATTCATGGGCCATTAAAGCCTCTTGATCATTAGAAAAATATTTATAATCACCATCTTCTATTTTTTCCCCATTTGAAAACTCTAGGGTTAAATAATAAGCTCCCCAAACAATATCTTGGTTAGGCGCAACAATTGGATCTCCAGTAGCTGGTTTTAATAAATTATGAGTTGAAAGCATAATGTCTTTAGCTTCAGCTACCGCCTCCTTAGTTAAAGGAACGTGAACAGCCATTTGATCTCCATCAAAGTCAGCATTAAAAGCTGTACAAACTAAAGGATGAATTTGAATAGCCTTACCTTCAATTAAAACTGGTCTAAAAGCTTGAATTCCAAGGCGATGAAGGGTTGGAGCTCTATTTAACATCACATAAGCCTCTTTAATAATATTTTCTAAAATATCCCAAACCTCATCATTACCCATTTCTATATATCTAGAAGCACTACGAACGTTATGAACCAATTCTCGTTTTATTAATTCAGCAATAATAAAAGGTTTAAACAACTCTAGAGCCATTATTTTAGGCAAACCACACTGATCTAAATTTAATTTTGGATTAACCACAATAACACTTCGACCAGAATAATCAACTCTTTTTCCCAATAAATTCTGACGAAAACGACCCTGTTTTCCCTTTAAAGCATCGGCCAGAGATTTTAATTGTCTTTTTTGTCCAGTGGAAGCAGTAACCATCTTACTGTTTCTAGCTGAATTATCAATTAAAGAATCAACAGCCTCCTGCAACATTCTTTTTTCATTACGACAAATAACTTCCGGGGCGTTAAGTTCTATTAATTGTTTCAAACGATTATTTCTATTAATAACCCTACGGTATAAATCATTTAAATCTGACGAAGCAAAACGACCACCGTCTAAGGCCACCATTGGTCTTAAATCTGGAGGAATCACTGGAATAACATCTAGAATCATCCATTCTGGACGCATTCCATTATTTTTAAGGTTTTTCAAAACCTTTAATCTTTTAACCATCTTTTCTTTTTTGGCATCAACCGCATCAACTAATTTTTCTTCGATATTCTTAATAGTTTTTTCTAAGTTTATTCTTCTCAAAAGAGTTTGAACAGCCCCGGCACCAATCTCAGCTTCAAATAAATGGCCAAATTTTAAACTCAAATTCTGATATTCTTGCTCTGTAAGAATTAACAAAGGTTTTAATTCTTTTAATTCTTTCTTTACTTTCTCATAATCGTCTGAAAGTTTTTCCAACTTTTCTTCTTTCTCTTTTTCTATATTTTCTACTTTAACTGCCAAATCTTTATCTTTTTCTGTAGAATTTTTAAGTTGACTAACTCTATTTTGAGTATCAGATTCAATGCTTTTAACTTTTCCTTTATACTCTTTTTTAATTATGTCTAAAGTTTCATTTTTAAGTTTTTCATCCACTTCAGTAACTATAAAATTAGCAAAATAAACAACTTTTTCCAGAGATTGAATACTTAAATTTAAAATAAGACCAATCTTAGAAGAAAGACCTTTTAAAAACCAAATATGAGAACAAGGAACTTGAAGTTTGATGTGACCCATTCTTTCTCTTCTAACAACACTTCTAGTAACTTCTACTCCACACTTATCACAAACAACACCTTTATACCTAATTTTTTTATACTTACCACAAGAACACTCCCAGTCTTTAACTGGGCCAAAAATTTTCTCACAAAACAGACCATCTTTTTCTGGTTTTTGAGTTCGATAATTGATTGTTTCCGGCCTAACAACCTCACCGTTAGACCAATCTAAAATGTCAGCAGGGGATGCCAATTTTAATCTAATGGCATCAAAATCGCTTGTTTTTATGGGGTTTAACATATATGTATATAATTTAATTTATATTTATTCTTTATTTTCAATCTCGGGAAGGGAGCCTTCATTATAAATTTGCTCATCAGCATTATTTATTCTTTCAATATCATTATTATTTTTCGGCTCTTCCTCTAAGTCTTCTTCTATTTTTTGTCCCCCCAAAAGATCAACATTTAAACCCAAACCTTTTAATTCTCTAATTAAAACATTAAATGACTCTGGTACATTCAATTTTTGAATTTCTTCTCCCTTAATAATTGACTCATAGGCTTTACTTCTGCCAGTAACATCGTCAGATTTAATGGTCAACATTTCTTGTAAAGTATGAGAAGCACCATAACCCTCTAAAGCCCAAACTTCCATTTCTCCAAATCTTTGTCCACCAAATTGAGCTTTACCACCCAAGGGTTGTTGAGTGATTAGAGAGTATGGACCAATAGATCTTTGATGAATTTTATCTTCGACCATATGGTTAAGCTTCAACATATATTTATAACCAACAGTAACCCTATTTTCATAAGACTCTCCTGTTCGTCCATCATACAAAGTAACTTTACCATCCTCAGCAAAGCCAGCCTTCCTTAATTCTTGTTTGATTTGTTCTTCGGTAATACCATTAAGGGCTGGGGTAGCAACATTATAACCCAATGTTTTAGCAGCTAAGCCCATATGAGTTTCAAGTAATTGACCAAAATTCATACGAGAAATAATTCCCAAAGGAGACAAGATAATATCAATTGGAGTTCCATCTTCCATATGAGGCATATCTTCAACTGGAACAATTTTAGAAATAACACCCTTGTTTCCATGACGACCAGACATTTTATCTCCAACTTGAATTTTTCTTAAATTAGCAATAGAAACTTGAACTGATTTCAAGACTCCAGCCTCTAATCTATCACCAGCATCACGTGAAAAAACTTTAACATCAATAACTTTACCATGTTCACCATGCTCTAAATAAAGAGAAGAGTCTCTAACATCCTTAGCTTTGTCACCAAAAATAGCTCGAAGCAATCTTTCTTCAGCGCTTAATTTGGTTTCACCTTTAGGTGTAATTTTACCAACTAAAATATCTCCACTAGAAACCTCTGCTCCAATTCTAATAATTCCATCCTCATCTAAATTCTTTAATTTTTCTTCAGAGATATTGGGAATATCATTAGTAATAACCTCTGGTCCAAGTTTAGTATCGCGAACATCAATTTTATAATTTTCAATCTGAATAGAAGAATAAACATCTTCTTTAACTAATCTTTCAGAAATAATAACCGCATCTTCATAATTGTAACCATCCCAAGTCATGAAAGCCACTAAAACATTTTTACCTAAGGCCAACTCACCATTACTAATAGCTGGACCATCGGTTAAAAC
Organism: uncultured Gammaproteobacteria bacterium; assembly: GCA_964572055.1. GTDB lineage: Bacteria > Patescibacteriota > Patescibacteriia > Patescibacteriales > UBA12465. Next base: position 25,570 of record CAZNDY010000001.1, on the reverse strand, counting down.
TTGTCCTTTTTTGACTTTATCGCCCAAATCAACAATTGGTTTTTGATTAATACAAGTTAAAAAATTAGATCTTAAAAACTTGGTCAAATTATATTTTTTTATTTTTCCTTTACTATTCTTAACTTCAATACTTAAAGAATCTACTTTCTCTATAACACCATCTTCTTCAGCAATAATTACATGTCCAGAATCAATAGCAGCTCGACTTTCAATTCCGGTTCCAACAACTGGAGCTTCTGTTTTAACCAAAGGAACAGCTTGGCGTTGCATGTTTGTTCCCATCAAAGATCTTTGTCCATCATTATGTTCCATGAAAGGAATTAATGAGGTAGCAATAGAAACAATTTGATTAGGAGCAACACCAACAAAATCAACTTCCTCCACATTAACAGTTTCCGGCTTTCCTTCTCTTCTGCCAGGATAAGTTTCAATTAAAAATTTATTATTATTATCAAGAGGAACGGTAGCATCAACTACAACATATTTCTCTTCTTCAAAAGAATCTAAATAAACTATTTCACTACTAACTACTGGACCCTTTTTATCTTTAATAACTTTTCTGTATGGAGCTTCTAAAAAACCATAATTATTCAGCCTAGCATAACTAGCCAAATGGCCAACTAATCCAATATTTGGACCTTCTGGAGTAGCAATAGGACAAATACGACCATAATGAGTAGTGTGTACATCTCTAACATCAAAGCCAGCCCTCTCTCTAGTTAAACCACCTGGACCCATGGCCGACAATCTTCTCTTGTGTTCTAGTTCAGCCAAAGGGTTTGTCTGATCCATAAACTGTGATAGTTGAGATGACATAAAAAACTCTCTGACTACAGCAATAACTGGTCTAGCATTTATAAGCTTATTAGGGTTTAAAGCATCAATATCAGCAATACTCATCTTATCTTTAATGATTCTTTCCATTCTAGCAAATCCAACTCTTAGCCTGTTTTGAACCAAGCCACCAACCGCTCTTACTCTTCTATTTCCAAGGTGATCAATATCATCTTCTGGTTCCTTGGTTATATTTAATCTAATTATTTCTTTAACAATATTTAACAAATCTTCCTTTCTTAAAATTCTATTTTCTTTATTAATAGGTAAGTTTTCATCAAATCTTCTGTTTAGTTTATAACGACCAACTCTACCAAAATCATAACGATCAAAACGAAAAAACATATTTTCGATTAATTGTTTAACGTTTTTATCGTCAGCTAAATCTCCTGGCCTTACTCTTCTGTAAACCTCTTGCAAACCTTCAACTTGATTTTTGGCTAAATCTTTTTTAATTGTAGCCTCTATATAACCAACCTCATCTTCATTTCTAACAAGATCAACGTCTTTGAAAATTTTTAACAATTCTTCATCAGTTTCATAACCAAAGGCTCGAAGCAAAGAAGTAACTGCCACCTTTCTTTTTCTATCAATTCTAACCCAAAGAACTTTATTTATATCAGTTTCTATCTCCAACCAAGCACCTCTATTTGGAATTATTTTAGCACCATAATATTTTTTACCTTTAATATATTCAGCCGTAAACATTACACCGGCACTTCTAATTAATTGAGAAACTACAACTCTTTCAATCCCATTAATTATAAAAGTTCCTCTATTTGTCATCAAAGGAAAATCACCCAAATAAACTTCTTGAGATATTTCTTTATTATTTTTTTTATTTTTTAAAATAGCCTTTACTCTAAGAGGGGCTTCGTAGGTAATATTTTTATCACGACTCTCAATTTCATCAAACTTTGGCTTATCTAAATAATAATCACCAAAATAAAGTTCTAATTCGCGATTATTAAAATCAATGATTGGTGAGATTTCATCAAGCAGCTCAGCTAAGCCCTCTTTTAAAAACCAATTATAAGAATCTTTTTGAGACTCAATTAAGTCTGGAATCGGCATTGATTCCTTGAAGTCAGTAAAAAAAACTCGGTCTTTATTTTTGATGGTCAAATTACTAGGCATAAAGATAGATTATATAAATAAATAATATTTTAAAAAAATAAAAAATAGTCTTTAAAAAAGATTTTCAACAAAAAAATTCCAACGCCAGAAAAGCTTGGTTTTAAAAGCCTAAATAGGATTTAATTAATATAAATTTTCACTTTATATTAACAAATTAAGTATAGATTGTCCGTGATATTTATAATATAACAAGTAGAACAATCTGTCAATTATAAAGCGACACTAGGATATTAACACTTTTTCCCTAATTTATCAACAGTTATTTATTTCTCAATATAAGAAAAAACTGGGCCAACGGCCATATAATTGGCGCCACCTCTTCTAAAAACGACTGTTACTAGTTTCGGAGCTGAAATATCATAAGAAATTCTTTTACCATTTTCACCATCTAGAGCTAAAACCCTAGATTCAACTTTTTCGGTTTTATATTCTCTAGCCAAAATAGATATAAAAGTTAAATCTTCTAAACTAAGCTCCTCCCCTTTAAGCTCTTTAATCATTATCTCTTTTATTTTCTCTAATTTAACCTTTAAATCTTCTAGATCCATAAAAACACTTCTTAATTCTTCAGTTATTTTTAACAAAGAGAACATTTCATAAACCATTAAAGTACTAGAAAGTTGTTCATTTATTAAATCTAAATTAGGTTCAATGTAATTATATTTAATAAACTCCAAATCAGAAGAACTGGAAATTCCTCTCTGATATTTTTGATTAACTAAAAGATTTTCTACTGGTAACTGTAAATTAACCCAAGAACCAACAGCGGTATAGAGACTTTTTAATTCCCAATCAGAACTTTTACAGTAAATTGGCAAATCATCTTTATTGCTTTCTAAATAATTTTTAGTAATTTTAAGTCCTTGCCAATAATTATTATAGTGCCAAATTTGAGGAAACTTAGAAATTTGTTCTTTTAAGCTCTCTAATTGTTGATCATAATTATCGTATTTTGAGTTTTCTTGATAATATTCATTATTTTTTAAATCCTTGTTAAAAATTAAGCTTACGATATCAAGAGAAAAGCCATTACATCTAACTATCTTTTTTTCTACCTTGCAACCAGTAATATTATTTTTTGCTAATTTTTCTGACTGATAATCAGAAACCTTAGGATAGGATAGTTCATTAAAAATAAAATCATTAGGCCAATAAAAATCAGACAACATCTTAACTCCAAGCATTGGCTTGTCTTTAGCTTTGTTTTTATCAAAAGAGCCTTCAATTTTTAAAAAATCATATTCTAAAATTTTAGATTGAAATTTATATAAATTATCGACGCTCTCTGAGTTGTCATCAGCGAAAACCTGAGAAATATCATAATTTTCACCGAAACAAAAAGCTAGAGCGTCACGATAATGAACATAAGTTAAATCTCCTCTCAAACCTTTAAAGAAGGACAAAGTTTTATAAATTCTAGCCCAATCATTTTTTAAATCATGACTATTAAAAATATCATTAGCTATAAAAGCGGAGCTAATCATGCTAATTCTCCAATCATCAAAATCCAAATAACAATCCGGGCAGTCACCCCCCTTATAATGCAAAGGAAAAGTGGATGAAAGCCACTTGGTTGCTAAATAAAAATTATTTAACTTGGCATTAACGCTATATTCACTAGGTATTTCAAACTCTTTATAGTTTCTTTCATAAAGAAGAACAGGGGATTTAGAAATAGAGTTTTTAGCTAAAATTAATTCAACCTCTTTTGAAACATCAACTTGCAAATAACTAGGAACATCAAAGGAATAAATATCCTTTTCCAAAAAACCAAATAAATTAGAATTGCTCAAATCACCACTTTGAGCAACTTGATCTAGTTTAGGTTTTAACAACTCTAAAGAAGTGGCAAAATAAGCAGCCGACAATCTTTCTGCCTCTAAAACACGATCATTAACATTACCACTTTTGGCCAAACTATCTTCATATCTTTTTTTAGATTTTTCAAACAAAATATAATTAATATCCCAAAGATTTTTATAAAATATATTTTGCTCTATGTCTTTGAAAATTTTTTTCATTGACTGCTGATGATAATAAATTAAAAAATCAGAAGTAACAAAAAAAGGAACTCTTTTAGAATAAAGCTCTTCATAAACATCATAAAAATTTTTAGCAATTAAACTGCTAGACATCAAAGCAACACCACTTGAATTCAGTTCATCTAAATAAGGGTCAATGTTTAAGCGTCGAGACAAATCATAATAATTAACAACATCTGTTTTAATATTTAAAGGCAAAGAATAATCTTCAAAAGTAGGCTCAATTTCATCTTTTATTTCTTTATAAAAATCCAAAAAAGAAACATATTCAATATACAGGCTTTCATCTTCTTGGCTAAAATCAAACCCAATCTTTTCCTCACCCATTGGCAACCGACCTAAAGCTCTAGAAGATTCTATTGATTCCTCTAATCCAAGCAGTTGATTTTCTGGGCTCTGCTCTATCTCTCCTTTGTCTTTTTGAATTTCTTGTTTAGGGGCAGTAGAAGGCGCTTTATCCTTTTGAAGATAAATAAAAAGAGGGACAATAATAACTATTCCTAAGAAAAACAACATAATAAGTATTAACTTTTTAGAATTATCGCTCATATTTTTACTTTAAATATTTATTTTTGTTTAACAAATGCTCTTCATAAGTAATGCTAAAAATAGTTTCTTTAGTATCCGGTCGACTTAGAAAATAATTATAATTATTTTCTATTGGATAAATAGCAGCTTCAATAGCTTTAATTCCTGGATTAGAAATCGGTCCTGGCGGCAAGCCTCTATTTATATAAGTATTATAAGCCGAGGGCGTTCTAGTGTCTTCATAGCTATAAATTGCCTTATTAACACCCAGAATATAGGCCAAAGTAGCACAAGACTCTAAAGCTTGCCCATTTTTTATCCTATTCCAAAAAAGACCAGAAACCATTTTCATGTCATCTTCACTTTGAACTTCTTTTTGAATTATAGAGGCCATAGTAACTATTTCAAAAATAGTTTTTCCCTGGGCAATAATATCTTCTCTCATTTTACTAGTTAATTTCTGATCAAAATTCTTTAGCATTCGAACTATAACATCCTCCAAACTAGCATCTTCAAAAAAACGATAAGTATCTGGAAATAAATATCCTTCCAAACCATAATAGTTTGGTTTATCTTTTAAAAAATCAAACTGTCCTGAAAAATCTTTTGGCCTAATTCCACTTGATAAAAGCTGGTAGTTGAGCATAGGCTCACCAACTATATTAAAAAAATCCTCTTCTTCGGTTGAAAAATTTTTTTCTAAAACTTTATAATAATCTCGAACACTCCAACCCTCAATAAAAGTAACCGTCTTTTCTGGTTTTAAAGATATTTTTCTGGTCAGCTCTTCAACAACCTCTTTAATGTTCATATTATAATTCAAATCATAAGAACCTTCTCTGAAAACTAATTCTTTCTTAGAAAAACGAATATATAGCTTAAAAACAAATTTAGATTTTATTAAATTTTGTTTATACAAATCTTCTCCTATCCCAGAAATACTATTACCCCCATCAATCTTAAAAACAATGGTCTGATTTTTATTAGAAGAATAATTTACAGCCCTGATATAAGCAAAAAAACAAATTAAAAAAACAATTAAAATTAAAAAAATAATTTTTTTAAAATCTAAGAAGTTTTTATTTCTTTTTCTTTTTAGCTGCATCAGCAATTAAGATTGAGCTAGAGCGAATTTTTTTCCCTAGTCCATCAACCATTTTAATTTTAAGTTTTTGACAAACATCATATTCTGGCACATCATTAAGATTTTTTCGATCACCACCATTAGCAAATATGTTTGGCTTAATTTTAGCTAAAGATTTACAAACAGTTTTATCCTTGTCTATAGACAAAAAAACCTCATCAACCTCTCTAAGAGCTTTAATAATTTTGACCCTATCTTTTTGGCTCATAAAAGGGACACTGCCCTTTAACTTTACTTGATAATCATTATTAATTATATCAATTAAATAATCTCCTATTTTTTTATCCTTTTCTATCATTTCCAAATGACCAACATGAAGAGGGTTTTAATTACCACTAACAGCTACTTTTATTTTTTCGTTATTTTTCTTTTTATGTACCATACACAAACAAAGCTTAAATAATTATAAAGAAATTATAACATATTTCAAAAAAAGAAAAAACAACCTTTTGATTATTTTAATATAAATATAACATTTCTTTAATCAAAAAAGAGGCTTTTCGCCTCTTTTTTAAAATAAATAATTTTATTTTACATCATTCCACCCATACCACCCATTCCAGGCATACCACCCATATGACCATGACCGGAATCACAAGAACAAGCATCCTTATTTTCTGGTTTATCAACAATCACAGTTTCAACTGTTAAAAACATAATAGCTGCTGAAGCTGAATTTTCTAAAGCACTACGAACAACTTTGGTTGGATCAATAATGCCGGCACTAACCATATCTTCAAATTTATCATTAGCAGCGTTATAGCCAATATTAGTATTACCTTTTTTATGTTCTTCAATAATATTAAACAAAACCAAGGATCCGTCTTTACCAGCATTTCTAGCAATCTGTTTAATTGGTTCTAATATAGCATTATCAACAATTGTAACTCCTGGCTTATCTGCTTTTTTATCTGTTAGCTCCTCAAAAGCATCGCCAGCCAAAGCCAAGGCCAAGCCACCTCCAGGAACAACGCCCTCTTCTTGGGCAGCGCGAGTTGCATTTAAAGCATCTTCAATTCTGTCTTTCTTTTCTTTCATTTCTGTTTCAGTAGCAGCTCCAACTTTTATAACGGCCACGCCACCTGTTAATTTAGCCAATCTTTCTTGTAATTTTTCTCTATCAAAATCAGAATCACTCAACTCCATCTCTTTTTCAATTTGCTTAACCCTATCTTTTATATTGCTTTCATCTCCTTTACCATCAACGATGGTTGTATTGTCCTTAGAAGCAATAACTTTTCTAGCTTGTCCCAAAACCTCTATTTCAACAGTTTCTAACTTCAAACCAACTTCTTCAGAAACAAGTTTAGCGCCGGTTAAAACAGCAATATCCTCCAACATAGCCTTTCTTCTATCACCAAAGCCAGGAGCCTTAATACCTAAAACATTAAATGTTCCACGAAGTTTATTTAGAACAAAAGTTGTTAAAGCCTCTCCCTCAATTTCATCAGCAATAATTACAATGTCTTTTTTGCCTGATTGAACTACTTTTTCAAGCAAAGGTAAAATTTCCTGAATTGAAGCTATTTTTTTATCAGTTACCAAGATTAAAGGGTCATTCATTTCAGCTTTCATGTTTTCGGTATTAGTTATCATATAAGGAGAAACATATCCTTTATCAAATTGCATACCTTCTACCACCTCTACTTCAACACCAAAAGACTGTCCTTCTTCTACAGTAACAACCCCATTTTTACCAACTTTATCCATGGCCTCAGCAATTTTTTCACCAATCTCTTTACTGTTAGCACTAATTGAAGCTACTTGAGCTAATTCTTCCTTGGTTTCTATTGTCTTGCTCATTTCTTTCAATTTTTTAACAATTGAACCAACCTTCTTTTCAATACCTTCCCTAATTTCAATTGGCGAAATTCCAGCTGAAACTAATTTTAAACCTTCTTTAATCATAGCTTGAGCTAAAATAGTAGCGGTGGTTGTTCCATCTCCAGCCATATCATTAGCCTTAGAAGCTACTTCCTTAATCATTTCAGCTCCAATATTTTCAATTTTATCTTCTAATTCAATTTCTTTAGCTACACTAACACCATCTTTGGTTATAACTGGTGCTCCAAAACTTTTTTCAATAACCACATTTCTACCCTTAGGACCAAGAGTTACCTTGACAGCATCAGCCAATTTATCTACTCCCGCTTTTAAAGCATTTCTTGCTTCTTCATTATAAATAATTTTTTTTGCCATATATTTTTTTATCTCTTTATGACAAAAGACACAAAGAGATTAATTTTAATTATTCAATAATTGCTAAAATATCATTTTCACTAATCACTAAATATTCTTCTCCGTCAATCTTAATATCGTCTGGAGAGTATTTTTTAAAAACAACCCTATCACCAATCTTAATTGACATTTCTGACCTTGATCCATTTTCTAACAATCTTCCTGGACCAGCAGCGACAACCTCTCCTTGTTCTGGTTTTTCCTTATCTATTGTGTCTGGCAAAACTATGCCCGACTTAGTAATCTCTTCCTTGGAGGAGGCTTTAACAATCACGTTGTTGTTTAAAGGCTTAAGTTTCATAAAATAAATAGTTTAATTACTAACTTTTAATTCAAAATTAAAAAGTATAATAATTAAACAATAAAATAATAAATTATAAATATTGTTAGCAATCTAACTATGAGAGTGCTAAAAATATTTTAGCATAATTAAAATACATGTCAAGAAATAAAACTTTATAACAGCTTTTTAAATAAAAAAGGGGAATAAAATCCCCTTATAAATTAAAAAGACAAAACCTCCAGCTTATCTATATTGGCTTCCGCATAGAAACCGTCATACCAAACAATATGAATAATCTTGTTTGTTTTATCATAAACCAAGCCAGGTAATAAAATATTTCTTTTACCTTCTATTCGAGAAGCTCCACAAGTAAAAATCGAAGAAATCAAATTATAAAAACCTGAAGAGTTTTTTTCAAAAAAAATCATCATACAAATAATTCCTTCTGTTAAGGTGACCTGGTCTTTAGCTCTTGAAGATACATATCCAGAACCTAAAAAACTTAATTTTGTTAAATTTTTTGAAACTAAAACAAAATAATCAGTTTCAGCCTCTCTAATAGAAGCAATTCTCCCTCCAAAAGTCAGGTTATTTTCTATTCTAACACCCATTATTTTTTCTGCCACATCTAAAACTTTTTCAAAAAATAAACCAGCAGGAATAATAATTAGAAAATACTTTTGATCATCAAATTCTGGTATCTTTATTCCAGAAAAATTGGCATCTATTGAAAAATTTCTCCGATAAAAATTTTCCAAATATGCTTTTTGGTCTGTGATGGTTTGTCTCATATTCTTTATATATTAGGTTTTTTAACGAACTTCTATTAGTTTACATTATCTACAATCAAAATGTCAACTTGCCATTGCTTTTTTTGATGATATATATTATTATATTTTTATAATTTTGGTCCGATGGTGAAGCGGTTTAACACTGCAGTTTGCAAAACTGCCACTCGTGGGTTCGAATCCCACTCGGACCTCTGAAAAAACCAATCCAAATTTCTTTGGGTTGGTTTTTTTGTATAACAAAAGAATGGGGGTTGAAAGCCGAAGGCGATGTGCACAAAGTGCAACACCGAGGCCAGGCCAGAACACTTAGTGAGTCCCATATAGCTACTTCACAGAAAAGAGCTGATAGCTTACTTAACGAAATCATGTGATGGTGGTGTCCCGTGCCGAGAGCTGTATAGAAAAGCCATTTTGCACGACAAAATGTGACTTAATACCACTCGGACCACAAAAAATAAAAAGCCCCTTGATGGAGCTTTAAATAATAAAAAATATTAATCACCAATTTTAACCATTAACTTTAATAAAAAAGTCTTTTTTCCATTTCTGAGAAGACAAAGACTCTCCTCGGGTTATTTTTTTAAATTCTTTAGAATTTTTGTCGAGAGCATTATCATCACTCTCCTTTTTAGAACCTTTGTCAGGCCTTTGAAGTCTTTCACTTTTCATGGTCAAATATTTTTATGGTTAATAGAAAGAACTTAGCTTAGTATATTATATATATCTTTATTGGTCAATACAAAAAATAGCCATTAAAGGCTATTTTTATATCTAAAACATCTTGAATTACTTTAAAAATATTAATTATTCTATCTTCTTAAACTTCTCCATTTTTTAGCTGATCTAACTCTAGCCAACTCTTTTTCAATCTGAGCAGCTAATTGAGCAAACTGAGAAGCATCAACACTACGCATGTCCTTAAGAGATTCTTCAGCTCTTTTTCTAGCCTCTTCAGCTCGTTCGATGTCAATCTCTTCAGCTCTCTCAGCTGTATCAGCTAAAATAATAACTTTATTTAATAAAACCTCAACAAAACCACCAGAAACTGAAATTATCTCTATTTCACCATCTATTTTTTTTAATTCTAAAACACCTGGTCTTAGAACCGAAACCAAAGGAGAGTGTTTTGGTAACACTGTAATCTCACCTTCCTGAGTAGGAACAGTAACTTGCAATATTTCTTCTTTTAAAACTACTCTTTCTGGGGTTGCTATTTCAAATTTTATTCTTTTTTGATCTGGCATATTTATTTTTTAACTACTTCTTCAATAGCGCCTTTCATATAAAAATCACCTTCACTTTTGTCATCATGTTTGCCCTCTAGTATCTCTTTGAATCCCTTAACTGTATCAGATAATTTAACATACTTACCAGAAACACCTGTAAAAGTTTCAGCTACACTAAAAGGCTGAGACAAGAATCTTTGAATTTTTCTAGCACGAGAAACACTGACTTTATCTTCGTCTGACAATTCCTCCATACCCAAAATAGCAATAATGTCTTGTAAATCTTTATATCTCTGTAAAACCCTTTGAACTCCTAAAGCAACATCATAATGCTCTTGACCAACAATTTTTGGATCTAAAATAATAGAAAAAGAATCAAGTGGATCTACAGCCGGATAAATACCAAGCTCAGACAAAGAACGAGAAAGCACCACAGTTGAATCTAAATGACCAAAAGTTGTAGCTGGGGCTGGATCAGTCAAATCGTCAGCTGGAACGTAAACAGCTTGAATTGAAGTAATAGAACCTTTATTAGTCGAAGTAATTCTTTCTTGAAGTTCTCCCATTTCAGTAGCAAGAGTTGGTTGATAACCTACAGCACTAGGCATACGACCTAATAAAGTGGATACTTCCGAGCCAGCTTGAGTAAAACGAAAGATATTATCAACGAAAAATAATACATCTTGATTTTGTTCATCTCTAAAATATTCAGCTATTGACAAACCACTTAAAGCCACACGAGCACGAGCTCCTGGTGGTTCATTCATTTGACCAAAAACCATAGCTACTTTATCAATAACTCCAGCACCCTTCATTTCATGAAACAAATCATTACCTTCACGAGTTCTTTCTCCAACACCAGCAAAAACAGAATATCCTCCATGAGCTTTGGCGATATTATTAATAAATTCTTGAATAACAACGGTTTTACCTACACCAGCGCCACCAAAAAGACCAACTTTACCACCCTTAGCAATCGGACAAATTAAATCAATAACCTTAATTCCAGTTTCTAAGATTTCAGTTTTAGTTGACTGATCAACAAAGTCAGGAGCACTACGATGAATTTCATATCTCTTAGCATCAACCAAATCAGCTTCTCCATCCACAGCTTCTCCCAAAACATTAAAAATTCTACCCAAAGTTTCTTTACCGACTGGAACGGTTATTCCTTTGTTGGTGTTTACAACCAAATCACCTCTTTTTAAACCGTCAGTTGTTCCCATAGAAATAGTTCTAACAATATTAAAACCTAAATGTTGTTGAACCTCTAAAACAACTTTTTTGCCATCAGATGATTCAACTTCTAAGGCAGTATAAACTTCAGGCAAGTTTTCTTCAAAATAAACGTCAACCACAGCTCCAATTATTTGCTTAATGATTCCGTTTTTTTTATCTTCGTTTCCCATACTTTTATTTTAATTTTATATAAATTATATTGAAAATCTATTAAACCTTTAAAGCATTAGCTCCGGCACTAATTTCAGCAATTTCAGAAGTAATAGCGGCTTGACGAGCCTTATTATAGAACAAAACCAATTCTTTAACTATATCAGTAGCAGCTTCAGTTGCCTGATGCATTGAAGCCATTCTCACACTATGTTCCGAAGCATTAGACTCTAAGAGGGCTTGAAATAACTGAACCTCAATTAGTCTTGGAACCATTTGATCTAGAACTGCTCTTGGGCTCGGCTCATAAGTAAATAAATAATTATACTCACTATCTTTTAAATATTTGGCCTCTTTTTCAGCAATATACTCTTTAGTTGTACCAACTCTTTCGTCACGACCAACAACTCCCAAGTATTCCTCATCAACATTTATGTCAATTGGTAAAATTTGCTTAACTCGAGGAATTTGCTTAGTAGCGCTAACAAAATCAGTATAAGCAACAAATATTTTATCATATTTACCATTCAAATAATCATCCATTGCTAAACGAGCAACTGGCATAACTTCTTTTATTTCAGAAACAAAATCAAGCTTATCAAATTCAGCCACAACATTATAGCCATAACGACTATTAACAGCCAAACCTTTTTTACCCAACAAAATAAAATCTGTTTCTATATCTCCATGCTTTTTAATTCCAGCAACAGCCTTATTAATAATGTTAGTATTAAAACTTCCACATAAACCACGATTAGAGCTTATTAAAATAATAGCGACTCTTTTGGTTTCTGGTCTAACATGAAGCAAAGGATGTAAATTTTTTCCATCCTCCAAAGAACCAGAAATATTCAAAACAGTAGTCCAAGCCAAGTTAGCATAGGTTCTGGTTTTAAGAACTGCTTCAACTGATTTTCTCATTTTAGCAGCCGCCACCATTTCCATCGCTTTAGTAATTTTTTTAGTATTATTAACAGACTTTATTCTGCGTTGTATTTCTTTGGTTTTAGCCATAATTATTTAATCAAATAATCTAAAGTATCCTTATAATCATTAACTACTTTAGTTAATTTTTCTTCATCTTTTTCTTCCATAATCTTAACTTCTTTAATGTTTTTTAAAACATCACCAGCATTGTCTTTTAAATATTCAATCAAATCTTTTTCAAATTCTCTAATCTTATCAACTGGAACATCGTCCATTAAACCATTAATTAAAGAAAAGAAAACAGATACTTGCAAAGCTACATCCATCGGCTCATATTGATCTTGCTTTAATATTTCCATTAATCTTTTACCTCTTTCTAATTTTTTTCTAGTCTCTTCGTCTAAATCAGAACCAAATTGAGCAAAAGCAGCTAATTCTCTATACTGAGCAGCCTCAAGACGCATTTTACCAGCAACCTTTTTCATAGCCTTGATTTGAGCGCTACTACCAACACGAGAAACTGAAAGACCAGCATTAACGGCTGGACGATTACCTTGATAAAATAAATCTGGCTCTAAGTATATTTGACCATCAGTAATAGAAATAACATTAGTAGGAATATAGGCAGAAACATCTCCAGCCTGAGTTTCAATAATTGGAAGAGCTGTTATTGATCCACCACCAAAATCTTTATTCAACTTACAAGCTCTTTCTAATAAACGTGAATGCAAATAAAACACGTCACCTGGATAAGCTTCACGTCCAGGAGGTCTTTTTAGAAGTAAGGATATTTCACGATAAGCCACAGCATGTTTTGATAAATCATCATAAATAATCAAAACATCTTCTCCTTTATCTAAAAAATATTCAGCCATGGCACATCCAGAATAAGGAGCAATATACAAAAGTGAAGCAGGGTCACTAGCACCAGCAACAACTACGGTAGTATAATCCATGGCACCAGCAGCCTGTAATTTAGCCACAATTCCTGCTACCTTGGATTCTTTCTGCCCAATAGCAACATAAATACATTTCATGTTTTGCCCTTTTTGGTTAATAATAGTGTCTATAGCAATAGCAGTTTTACCGATTTGACGATCACCAATGATAAGTTCTCTCTGACCACGACCAACAGGGATCATGGCATCAATCGCCTTGATACCAGTTTGAATTGGCTCATCAACAGATTGACGAGTAATAACACCTGGAGCAATTTTTTCTACTGGATAAAATTTTTCAGCTTTAATATTTTCTTTTCCATCAAGCGGAGAACCTAGAGGATTTAAAACGCGTCCAATTATATCATCTCCTACTGGAACTTCTAAAATTCTTTTTAAAGCAACAACCTCTCCTCCTTCCTTAATCGCACTACCATCTCCCAGTAAAACAGCTCCGACACTATCCTCTTCTAAGTTTAAAACTACACCAAAAACAGAGCCAGACTCAGTTTTAAACTCAAGCATTTCTGACATCATAGCCTCTGATAAACCAGAAACCTTAGCGATACCATCACCAACCTCAACTACCTTACCAAAGTTTTGTTCTTTAATCTCTGATTTAAAATCAGAAATTCTTTGCCTTATCTGTTCAATTATAAAATCTTTTGAATTATTTTCCATATTTTTATATCAATTTAGTTTAATAAACTATTTTTAAAAGAATTAATTTTATTTTTAATACTAGCATCTATAATTTTATCACCGTATTTCAAAACAAAACCACCAATAACTTTTTTATCTTCTTTTTCTTTTATTTCAATATTCTCTGCTTGAGAAATTTTCTTTAAATAAGACACAACATCACTCCTTAAATCATTTTCTAAAAAACGAGAACAAGTTATCTCTGCCTCTACCAAAGAATATTCTTTATTCCAAAGATTATTAAAATAAAAAACTATTTTTTCTAATTGAGACAAATTATTATCAACTTTTAAAACCTCAAAAAATTTATCAAGAGTTTTTAAAAGATCGTCTCCTTTTTTATCTCTTGTTTCTAAAAATAAGGCTTGAGCGTATTGTTTAGCTTTGATTTTCATACCAAATTAGTTGTTTAAGGCTTTTTTTATTATTTCCCTGTCTTTTTCGTTGTTCATTTTTTCTTCAATAACTTTTTCTACTGCTAAAATAACCAACTCTGACAAATTGTTTCTCATGTCTTTAAAAATTTCAATTTTTTCTTGATTAAATTTTTCCCTTTCTTTAACTATAGCTGAAGCTGCCTCTTCCTGGGCTTTTTTAATAATTTCTCCACCTTTCTTTTCAGCATTTTCCTTAGCTTCATTTATCAAATTTAGAGCTTCTTTCTTGGCCTCAACTAAAACTTCTTTTTCTTTTTCTCCAATTTCAATTAGTTTTTGAGTAGCTTGCTCAGCATTCTTAACCCCTTCTTCTATTTTATTTTTTCGCTCCTCTAAAAATTTAAAAATTGGCTTATAAGCAAATTTCCATAAAACAAAAACTAAAATAGCAAAATTAAAAAATTGAGCTAATAAAATTTTCCAATCCAGGCCTAAAGCACTAAGTAATTCCATATATTTATTTTTAAAATTTGAAAATAATTTGTAATGGCTATCGATAAAAATCGACAGCTATCAAAAATCATTTATTAAATGATAAGAAAAATTAACTAAACAAAACAATCGAAGCAACAACTAAAGCATAAATAGCTGTTGACTCTGTAACGGCCATAGAGGCAAACATTAAAGGAGTAATTTTTCCTCCAGCTTCTGGATTTCTACCAATAGCTTCCATAGCTTTTGAGGCAATCATACCCTCACCAAGAGCTGGACCAATAGCACCTAAACCAATGGCAATACCAGCGGCAATATATTTTGCAGAAACTGCATCCATATTTTTCTTAATTTTACACATTAAAATTTTAATGAATAAAATATTAATTAATTATATATAAATTTTTATTTTACTTCTTCAGGTGATGATTCCACAACCATAGATGTGAAAACCAAAGTTAAGACAGCAAAAACAAAAGCTTGAACAACAGCTGTTAAAAGTCCTAGAAACATAAATGGTAATGGAGCAAAAAACGGCATTAAAAATAAAATAACTGCCGTTAAAACCTCACCAGCAAAAATATTTCCAAACAAACGAAAAGACAAGGAAATCACTTTGGCGATTTCACCAACAAGATCCATAAGACCTAAAAAGAAATCTAATGGACCCTTCAAATTAATAAATTTGCCTATATATTTAAATGGACCTAAAACAGCAAAAGAAACAACTTGAGTAGTAATAACTGAAACTAATGTCATTACTAAAACCAATCCATAATCTGACATGATTGCTCTAAAAACAGGAATTGGATTTCCTCCTTTATAAATAGTAAGAGCCGATTGACCAGGAATATAAACCAAAAAGTTAGAAAATAAAATAAAAATAAACATTGTTCCTACTAAAGGAAAAATTCTTCTGGCTGGCTTTCCAGGACCAATAACCGATTCTGTAAAAGAATAAGCTCCTTCAAGCAACATTTCAACTAAATTTTGAGCACCTCTCGGAACATCTTTCATTCTCTTGGCAATTAAAACAAAAAAAATCATCAAAAACAAGCTAGCAACAACAGTCCATAAAAAAGTGTTAGTAACTGGAAAATTGCCAATCGAAAAAAGTATATTAGATGCTAAAGTTATATTATCCATATTTTTATTTATTCTCTTCTTTTTGACCAAAGCTTTCTTTTTTTGACTCTCTTTCTATTTTTTCCAAAGAAGCATTAAATTCTTTTATCTTTTTAAAAACTAAAAAATTGCTCAAAACATAGGCCACCAAAACAGATCCTAACAACATAAAAGGCTTTGTGCCAAAAACATTGTCCAAAATATATCCAATAGCGCCTATTGTAAGTAGTGGTCCTAATACAGAAAAACTAATATACATCAAAACACCTTTGGCCAAACTTTTATTTTCTCTCATTTTTTTAAGCATAAAATAATAAAAATTAAATATTTAAATTTAATTTTTTAAAACGCCTTTGTTTTTTGCCATTATTAGGCCAACTAAATTATTAAGTATAAAAAATAAAAAGTCAAGAGTGTTTTAAAAACACAAAAAAGGGGAAAATAGCCCTTTTTTATTTAAAACGCACATTACTTATTTATCTTATTCCTAATAAAAGCTGGGACATCCAACTCAGATTCTTCGTCTGTTTGAGATTTATTTAAATTATTAATATTTTTATTAGAAGAAGGAAGGTCGGTGTCATCATCAATTTTATCTTTATGAAAAAGACTCTTGGAATTAAAATTAAAGATTGATTTTTTTTCTCTTTCTTCTTTTTCAGAATCAAAAGATTTCTTACTACTAACATCAGCCATCAAATCAAAGGTTTTTTTATTACTAGAAGAGTAATAATCATTATCAGAATTAATATTTGAACTAATTGTCTTTTTTTCGGTTTCGTTTTTTTTGTTTGGCCTAATATTTTTATCATTAAAACCAGTGGCAACTATAGTAACTTTTATTTCATCTCCTAAAGATTCATCAATAACAGCCCCAAAAACAATTTTAGCTTCTTTGTCAGCCAAAGAATTAATCATTTTAGCAGCTTCACTAACGTCGTGCATGCTTAAATTAGCCCCTCCAGTTATAGTAAAGACAACTCCCTTAGCACCTTCAATTGAATATTCCAATAACGGGGAATTAATAGCAGATTTAACTGCTTCTATAGCTTTATTTTCTCCAGATCCTTGCCCGATGCCCATTAAAGCTGATCCAGTATCAGCCATAATATTTCTAACATCAGAAAAGTCAGCATTAATTAATCCAGGAACAGTTATTATTTCTGAAATACCCTGTACTCCTTGACGTAAAACATTGTCAGCGATTTTAAAAGAATCAATAAATGTTATTTTTTTATCAACTATTTCTAATAACTTTTCATTAGAAACAGTAATGATCGTATCAACTCTTTCTGATAAGTTTTTATAACCTTCTTCAGCTATTTTTTGTCTAGACCCCCCTTCAAAGAAAAATGGTTTAGTAACAACAGCAATGACTAGAGGTTTTTTGGAGTCTTCATCAACAGCCTGTTTGGCTATTTCTGCAATAATTGGAGAAGCTCCTGTGCCGGTTCCACCACCTAAACCACAAGTTATAAAAATCATATCAGAACCCTTTAAAAGATCTCTGATTTCATTTTGTGATTCTTCAGCTGCCTTACGGCCAATTTCAGGGTTCATACCGGCCCCCAAGCCCCTAGTAATTGTTTTTCCAATATTAAGCTTCTTGCCAGCTTTACTTTTTTGCAAGTCTTGTATATCAGTATTAATGGCTATAAATTCAACTCCCCGGATGCCGGACTCTATCATCCTATTGATAGCATTCCCTCCAGCACCGCCAACTCCAATAACCTTTATTTTAGCCGATGTTTCAATGTTTGGTTTTATTTCTGGCATATTATTATATAAGCTTGACGCTATTTAGGCATTATTTTTTTAAAAAATCCGCCGACGCCATCAACTATTTCTTTAAAATTATTTTTTAAAAAATTATTTTTTCTTTCCTTGCCACTATTTTCTTGTTGAGAGGCAAGCAACAAACTAAGAGAAGTAAAAAATTCTGGACTTTGTGCTTTGTCAATTTCTAGCCTTAAAGCGTTAATATTTATAGTAGTAACAGGCAAAGACAAAATTCTCTTAGCAACTTTTTGAACATTTTTAATTAAAATACCGCCGCCGCTCAAAAAAGCACCAACTGGTAAAATTTTTGATCTATTTATTTTTTTCAGTTCATTATCAACCATAGAAAAAATTTCTTCAACCCTAGCTTCAATTATCTGAGAAAGATATTTTTTAGAAATAAAATCTAAATCATCAACATTTTCATTTTGTAAAAGTGGTCTAATATCAATCTCTTCATCTTCTTCATAGTTTTCTGAATCAGCATCACCAAAATTAATCTTTATTTTTTCAGCTAAACTAATAGGACACTTCAGACCTAAAGCAATATCAGAAGTAATATGTTCAGAACCAATAGGTAAAACCGCTAAATGCATTAAATTACCATCTTCATAAACAGCTAAAGACGTAGTAGTAGCGCCAATATCTATAACAGCCGAACCGAGTTCTCTTTCTTTGCTACTTAAAAAAGCAGATGACAAAGAAAGTGATGGTAGCAATAAACCATCTATATCTAAATTAGCTCTATGAACTATTTTAATTAAATTATTTATTTGACCACTCAAAGCTAAAACAACTAAAACCTCAACCTCTAAACGAACTCCATTCATTCCTATGGGGCTTTTAACGTCTTCATTACTGTCTATATTATACTTAATAGGAATGCTGTCTATAATTTCATAATTATTGGGAACAGGGAAGGATTTGGCTGAGTCAATAGCTCTTTCAATGTCTGAATAGTCGATCTCGCCATCATTTTTGCTTATAATTGCCACCCCCTTAGTTTTTTCGTATTTTATCTTTGAATTATTAAAAGAAAGCCAAACTGAATTTATTGGTAAACCAACCAATCTTTCTGCTTTTTCCAAGCAAGCAGACAAAGAAGACACAACATCTTCTATGCTGTTTATCATGCCACCCTTACCAATACCAGAGCTCGGACAAGAGACAGCTCCAATAACACTAAGGCGATCATCACCGTATTCGCCCTTATGTTGGCCAATGACTAATTTAATACTGTTTGATCCAATATCAAGACCGACAACTATATCGTTTTTCATAAAAAAAGCAAGCAATGTTTAATTGCCTATATTATACTAAAATTTAAAAATATTAGCAATAACAAATATAATCCAACAACACAAATCTATTAAAAAATCAAAGAAAAATACCAGTTAACAATTTCTTTTCCAAAAAACAAAACAATTAATAGCGATAATGACAAAAAAATACCCAAAGGTAAACGAGAGCCTATTTTCTTAATTTTAAAAATAATTAAAACCATGGCCACCAAACCACCAATTATATAAGTTAAAAAAATAGATAATATCAACAATTTAATATCCGGGAAAATCGCCCCAAATAAGGCCCCTAACCAAATATCACCCTCGCCAATTCCTTTCCCACGAGTTATTAAATATTGAAGACCAAAAAAACTAGCTCCAATTAACAT
Organism: uncultured Gammaproteobacteria bacterium; assembly: GCA_964572055.1. Taxonomy (GTDB): domain Bacteria; phylum Patescibacteriota; class Patescibacteriia; order Patescibacteriales; family UBA12465. The sequence continues at coordinate 5,946 of CAZNDY010000001.1, read as the reverse complement.
TGAAAGTAAAACATTTAAAATTGATGCTCCAAAAAAAATATTTAAAGAAATTATAAGAACTCCACCAATTATCACCACCCAAACCGGAATCAAATACCATCTCAAATCAAAAACAAAAATTATAATAGACAAAGATATTACAAAAAAATAAAAAAACAATTCTAAAAAAGAAAGACCGTTCTGAAGAGAAAAATAATAAGAAAAAGCAAATAATAAACCAGTTATTATTTCCACTAAAGGATATTGCCAAGAAATTTTATCACCACAAAAACGACACTTACCCTTCAAAAAAATAAAGCTTAAAACAGGAATATTATCATACCACCTCAGTTCTTGACCACACTTAGGACAATAAGATCTGCCCAAAACCGTTTCTTCTTTATAAAGACGCCAAATCAAACAATTCAAAAAACTACCAATTATCAAACCAAACAAAAACATGAAAAATACAAAAAAAGACTCCATTAAAAACATATATTTATTAAAATTATATTAGTATTTATTTTAAATTATTATTCTGAATCTTAAAGTGAACATTATTAATTTCATAAAAAATCAGATTTCTATAAAAAGACAAAGCATTGCGACTAATATCACTTTTTATTTCCCCTTCTGGTAGTACGTTTATAATATTATACAACAAATTCAAAGAATCATCAAAATCACCAAACACAACTTTATGACGAGCATAATTTAAATATAAATCAGGAAAATGAGGTGACTTATTAATTAAATCTAAAAATATTTTTTCTGAAAATTTTTGTTCACCCAAAATTGACAAAGACTTTGCCCTAAAAAAATTAAAGAAAAATGAATTTTTATTACTAATAATTTTTCTATTTTCTATTTTTTTTAAAGATTTTTTTATTTCTTCTTTCGCTAAAAAATCTAAAGATTTCTCCTGAAAATAATCTCGAACATAATTACCCAAAAAAACATCGGCCAAATAATAGGCATAATCATCATATTTATAGCCATCCCTACTAAGATAAGAAAACATTAATATTCCTTCACCAAAAAAGCCTTGTGATAAATATTTTTTAGATTGAAAAAAGTAATAATCATCCCCTAACGACTTCAATTCTCCCTTTATACCACAAAAAGAAAAAATAAAAACAAAAATAAAAACAAAAAGTTTACAAAAAACGTCTTTTTTTTGACTTAAATCTTTATTATCTCCCAAATAATAGTTATCCTTTAAAACAAGACTGTCTTGCATATCCAAGACAAAAACAATAGCCAAAAAAATTAAAAAAACCAAAAAAGTAGACAAAGAAGAAAAATTAAATTGTAAAGAAACAAGATAAGCTAAAAAAGAAGAAGAAATAAAAACAAACAAATTATTTCTATCTTTTTTTCTTAAATTTTTTATTAATATTTTTAATAATAAAAACAAAAGAAAGCAAAAGAAAATAAAGCCAAAAAAACCAAGACACAAAAGAAGGTCTAAAAAAATATTATGAGATCTATCAAAAATCACATTAACAACATTAACCTTAGCCCACCTTTCTTCATAAAAAGGAATTAGCGCCTCTCTTTGATTTTCTATTCCATAACCCATTGGGCGTTCAATAAAAGCCTCAACAGCTTTCGGCCACAACCAAACTCGAGCTGCGGTACTACCAGAATTGAAATCAAAAGAAGATAAAAGTCTTTGATTAAAAGACTTGTTTAAAAAAAACAAAGAAAAAAACAACAAAAAAAGAAAGGCAAAAGATAAATAAAAAAACTTTTTATTATTTTTAAAATAAAGAAAAAAGAAAATAAAAAATAAAGAAACTAAAAAACCAATCCAAGCAGATCGACTACCAGAAAAAAACAAAGCCAATATTTGAATTAAAGAAACAATTAAATAAACAAACTTGCTAGATATTTTTTTAGATCTTTTTAAAAAATAAAAAGAAATTGGTATACTTAAAATTAAAAACATGCCCAAATGATTAGGTTGTCCTAAGGTTGAAAAAGACCGACCAGTTAGACTTGGCGGTTCAGACCATTGAAAAAAATCCCAAGCAAAAAACTGACAAATAGCATAAAGAGACACTAAAAAACTTGACAATAAAATAGAATACAAAAAAAATTTAATCTTATTTTTATAATTATTAGAAATAACTATTTCTAAAATCAAAATAAATAAAAAAATAAAAAGAAAAAAATAATTAAACCAACCAAATTGACGATCCAAAGAACCAAACAAAGAAACATGAGAATCAATCGACCAAAAAACAGACAATAAACAAAAAAACAAAAAAAATAAAATCGGCCAAAAATATCTTTTAACAACAAAAAAAGAAGTTTTAGCAAGCTTCTTAATATCTACATAAAAAATAATCTTCAAAAACCAAAAAAAGATTAAAACAAAAAATAAAAAGCGAAATACAAAAAATTTATGAAACTCAAAGACTTCATTGGTTTCAAAATAAAAGCCAAAATGAAGGGGAACGTAAAAAACAACTAGCAACAACAAGCCCTCTGCTATAAAATTTATTATCTTTAAAAAATCAAATTTCATATTATAATTATAACAAAAAAGACGAAAACTAAAAAATTCTCGTCTTTTAAAAAATTGAATTTTAAAAACTTATTTTTTTCTTTTATCAAACATCACCAAAAGAGGGCTGGCAATAAAGATAGAGCTATAAGTTCCTACAAAAACACCAATAGACAATGCTAAAACAAAATCTTGGATAGTTTTTCCTCCAAAGAAAAGAATAGAAAGCAAAACTAAAAGAGTTGTAAAAGAGGTGTTAATTGATCTAACTAAGGTTTGATTAATACTTTTGTCGATAGTTGCGATAAAAGAATCATCGCTTTTCGGTAAATTCTCTCTAATACGATCAAAAACAATAATAGTATCATTAACACTGTAGCCCAAAACTGTTAAGATGGCCGCAATAAACGGAGTGTTTATTTCTACTCCATAAAAATTGCCTAAAAAGGCAAAAACACCCAAAACTATTAAAACATCATGAAACAAGGCAATTATAGCTGAAATTCCATAATTCCAAGAAGAAACCGGCTTAGAAACTTTCCTAAAAACAAAAGCAACGTATAAAACAATTAAAATTAAAACAATAATAACAGTATTAAAAGATTTGCTTTTTAATTCTTTTCCAATAGAAGGGCCAACTGAATCAAAACGAACCTCCTCTAACAATGATTGCCCACCCTCTAATTGGCTAGCCCCGTCATTTAAAGACAAAGAAACTTGATTTAGTTTTTCTAAAAGCAAACTACGACTATTGCTATCAATTTCTTTAAATTTTAAAATAAAAGTTCCCCCTTCAGTTGGTTGAACTGATAGACTATTTAAACCAAGACTTGATAATTCCATCCTTAGATCAGAAACACTTGGAGCATTACCTGAAAATTTAACTTCCATTAAACTTCCTCCGGTAAAATCAATGCCAAAGTTTAAACCCCAAAGAAAAATAAAAACAATAGAAACGGACATTAAAACAGCCGAAATAGATAACCAAATCTTTCTATTTTTTACAACTTTTAAATTTATCATATTTTTATATTAATTAATTCTTATTTTTTAGCCTTAACTCCTAATAAAAAACTTAATTTTTCTACCTTTTTATTTAATATAAGAAGTAAAAAACTTCTAGTAACAACTATAGCGCTAAACATGGAAATAGAAACACCTATAAATAAAGTTGTCCCAAATCCCTTTAAAACACCAGTACCAAAGCTCATAAGAATTAAACAAATCAAAAGGGTTGAAAAATTACCATCACGAATTGATGACCAAGCGCGTCTTGTCCCCTCGTCAACTGCATCTTTTAAGCTTCTACCTAATTTCATTTCTTCCTTTATTCTTTCAAAAATCAAAACATTAGCATCAACCGCCATGCCAATTGACAAAATAAAACCAGCCACACCGGCCAAAGTTAAGGTTACAGAATTTAATCCATATACAAACAAAACAACCCCAATAGCCACAAACAGTATCGTTAAAGAAAGATCTAATATCTTCAATTCATCAAAGGCCATTAAAATTAAAGCTACAAAAAGTAAGCCAAAAATCAAAGAAATCCCCAAGGGCAATGCTTTAAAAATAGCTAAAACTGATAAACCATAAAGCAATAAAGAAAAAACAGAAGACAAGCCAAACAATCTGTAAAAAATCAACATAAAAATAGCTACCAAAACAAGTCCCATAATACCAGCTTCTAGACTATCAACAATTGATTGATGTCCAAGAAGAGCTCCAACGGTTTTTTGATTTACTAATTCTATTGGGACTGGAAGAGCGCCAGCTTTTAATCTTTGAACCAACTCTTTAGCTTCTTCAATACTAAAGTTGCCACTAATAACTGCTTTTCCCTCTGAAATTTTTTCATTAACATTAGGAACACTAATTGGATAATCGTCTAAATAAATAGCCACCGGACGTCCAACATTTCTGGCTGTAATATCCTCAAACAACTTAGCTCCGTCTTCATCAAATTCTAAAGAAACCTCGGGAAGATTATTATTAGGATTAAATTGCAAAGTAACTCTTTTTAGATTTCTTCCAGACAACTCTGTATTTTTCCAGTTTTCTGAAATACTTCTCAAATAATCTTTAGTCATTTTACTTAAAGAAATTTCTCTAACTTTGTACTCATAATCATTTGAATTTTCTTTTTGTTTTTTATCTTCGAGTTTAACAATTTTAATAGTAAATTCATCTTCTACAACACCAGAAACTTGGCCAACAGACAAGTCTTTAATTAAGTCATAAGTGTCCGAATCTTTATCTAACCAACCTAAATCACCATCATTTTCTGCCCCTGGTTGGCTAGGATCGCTTGAAACCTGTAAAGGAGAATTGTTCGCTATAGCTAATTCTAAAAAATCATTTCCTTCACTTATTTTTTGGACTATTTCATCCATTTTTTCTTGAAGGCCTTGATTATAATTATTCATTAAACTTAAAGATTGTTCATCGATTTCTGTTGCTTGGTCGTCTTGCTCTTTAAATTCTAATTTAGGAGTTTCACCAATTTCCTTAATAGCATCATCAACATTTTTAATTCCGGCCAACTCAACTATAATTCGATACTCTCCATCAACTGTTTTATTAACCTGAATAACTGGCTCACTAACACCAAAAGTATTGACCCTTCTTTCAATTACATCTCTAACTCCATCCAATAGGTCATCTTTATCAGCATCACCAATATTAGAAACATCTGCCTGATATATTAATTGAGAACCACCCTGTAAATCCAATCCTAGTCTAAAAGGATTTTCTTTAACTTTAGGCAAAACAATTAAATTATTTGTCTTTCCTGCTAACCAAGAGGAAAATGAATTATATTGTGAATCTCCTGTTTGTATAGCAGCTATAAGGAAAAAAACAATAATTAAACCGAATATCCAGCCATTTCTCTTTTTGCTGGAAAAAAATATTGATTTTTGTCTAGACATAATATATTGATACTTATTATAAATTATATTAATTTTAACTAAGTCTAAAAGCAGGTAAACCCTGCTTTCTTAATATACTATATAAAAAAAATAGAAAAATCAAGGGTTTGTTTAATTGTAAAAGTGGATAATCTGTGTTATAATCAAAAATGAAATTATATTTAAAATTAAAAATATGCCATTGATACCAACGGTTATTGAAAAAAGCGGCCAAGGAGAAAGAGCTTATGATATTTATTCTAGGTTATTGAAAGATCGTATTGTTTTTTTAGGAGAGGCAATAAATGATTACACTGCCAACATTATCATTGCTCAGCTTCTTTTTCTTGACGCTGAAGACAAAACAAAAGATATAAAATTTTATATCAACTCACCTGGAGGATCAGTAGTTTCTGGACTAGCTATTTATGATACGATGCAATATGTAAAATGCGATGTTTCGACTATTTGTGTCGGAATGGCCGCTTCTATGGCATCGGTTTTGTTAGCTGCTGGAGCTCCCGGGAAAAGACTATCACTACCCAA